>JBARVK010000571.1:0-3346 GCA_049646225.1 Nodosilinea sp. | reverse complement strand
GCCATTTTAATGCTGGCCGGTCGGCTACAGCTCGATGTCATCGTCGAAGGGGTTGAAACCCTCGACGACATGAAATGCCTTCAGACCCTGGGCTTCAAAAAAATGCAGGGCTACTACTTCTCCAAAGCTTTGGGTAGCGCCGCTATAGCGGGTCTACTGCGGCACCAGGCTTTAAATCGGTCTGCGCCGCCAGGTTTGGTGAAGCGGAGTCCAACCTAGGGCTAAGCGCAGCATCGATTGGGCTAACCTCAACCCCAGCGTTTATTTGTCGCCGTGCTATCTTTCCCGTGATCTACCCCTACGATGACCCATACGCATGAGACCCCCTGCCTAAAAACAACCCCAGACCGACCCCAGATGGCCCTCTTAATTCAAGATGGTGAGCGCCGCCGTACGGTTGCGTTGACCAATCGCTACTACTCTATCGGTCGCGATGGCAGCAACGATATTTGCCTAGCCTCCCAGGGGGTATCTCGCTTCCACGCCAGCCTGGTATGGATGGGCGACCACTACTTTATTCAAGACGGCAGCGAGAGCAATCAACCGAGCTGCAACGGGCTGGTAATCAACGACAAACCGGTAACAAGTCGCTGCTTGAAGCCCAGTGACTCAATTGTGTTTTGCCAGGGGGTACGGGCCCGGTTGATTGCGATTCGACCCAAGTCTGGAGCCGCTCTGTCTCCACCTAGTCCGCTGATATTTCTACCCCTAGCTCGAGGTCAGCAAAATCTGCGCTCTAGCTGTGGACTACTTGAGTTTTTTCCTGACCTGATTTTGCGCTTCGACCCCAACGGCGACATTCTGGAGGTTCAGGCGGCCATAGACCCCGAGTTGAGTCGGATGGGTTGCGCTGTGGGTCAGTCAGTGACAGAGTGCTTTGATGCCAGCTTCTGCGTCAACCTGTTTAGCCACAGCCAGCGGGCTAGCAAAACGCGATCGCTGCAAAGTTTTGAGGCCATGCTCACCCTCAGTGATCAACACATTTTTTGTGAGGTCAGGCTGGTACCCGCCGATCGCGGTGAGCACATTGCCATCATTCGCAATATCACCGAGCGCAAGCAGCTAGAGCAGGCGCTGTTGGCCAATGCCGTCCACGACAGCCTGACCGGCTTGCCCAACCGCAGCGTTTTTGGGGAAAAGGCGGCCCATGCCATTGCCCTTAAAAAGAGCAGAACGACCTACAATTTTGCGGTGCTGTTTATCGACCTCGACAACTTCAAGGTTGTCAACGACAGCCTGGGCCACCTGGTGGGCGATCGGCTGCTGATTGAAATTGCCCTCAAGTTTAAGGCGGGACTGCGATCCTCTGACACGGTGGCTCGCCTGGGAGGTGACGAGTTTGCCATTTTGCTGCACGACATTCCGTCGGTGGCCGTGGCTGTCGAGGTCGCTAACCAAATCCAGCGCAGTCTGGCAACACCGCTGTGGCTCGACGATCGCGAGGTGTTTCCCAGCGCTAGCATTGGCATTGCCTTCAGCGACGGGGACTACGACAGCGTTGAGGCCGTCGTGCACCACGCCGATCTGGCCATGTACCGGGCCAAGGCGGCGGGGCGATCGCAGTGCGCGGTGTTTGACCCCGCCCTGGACCAGTGACCCGCTCAAAAAAATGAGTTTAGGGGCTGGCGGAGTCTACCCAAACGGTCATTTCAGTTAGCATGAGGGGGCCAAACTGGGTGGCGAGGGCAACATCGGCGGCATCTCGCCCGTAGGCGATCGCAATCCGGTTGCCTCGGGGAATAGGCTGGGTAGGGTCAAAGGTATACCAGCGATCGCCCACAAAGGCTTCAAACCAGGCATGCAAATCCATCGGGTCGAGCTGGTACAGGTAGCCCACCACCATCCGGGCCGGAATAGTCAGGCTGCGGCAGAGGGTGAGGCCAAGGTGAACAAAGTCACGGCAGACGCCCACCCGGTTTTTTTCGGTTTCGATCGCCGAGGTAGAGGCATCGCTGGTGTCGTAGCGGTACTCAATGTGCTCGTGAATCCAGTGGCGAATTGCCTCAACCTGGTCGTAGCCGGGCTCTAGGTCGGCCACAATTTGGTTGGCTAAATCGCCGAGCAAGTCGGCTTGGCAGTAGCGGCTGGGCAGCAGAAACTGCAGGGCGTAGTCGGGTAGCTCTTGCACCGGCACAAACACCGCCCCAGGCTGGACATCGATATGGTCGGCGGTGTCAGCCGTTACGGTGCTCCGAATGCGCAGCTGGCCCGCCGGGGCGACCAGCCGCTGACACAGGTTGCCGTAGCTATCGAGGTAGTCTGCGATCGCCACCGGGGGATCGATCTGGCAGTCTTCGTGAATCACCTGCTGTGCCGCGCCACTGCGTGGCCGCAGCATTAAAATCAGCGGACAGGGCTCGGTAGCCTCATACAAAAGTTCGCACCCGGCCTCTAATCGCATGATTTCTCCAGTAGGCTTTGCCTGTAGTTGGGATCTTGGGTGCCCAGTAGCCGATCCCAAAAGGTAAAGTACAGCCCGTAGTGGACGCGGTACTTGAGGTGATGCACCGAGTGGTGAGCCGGGCCAATACACCAGCGCCCCAGCCAGTGGTGCGGAAACAGAGACGGCAGGCGATCGGGGCCGAGGTGGTTGATCACCGCCCACAGGGTCATGGTGATCAGCACGGCAACCAGGGTAATGAGGTGCAAGGGCAGTACAAAGATAAGGCCAACCAAAAAGAGAGCCTGAGCCACGGCCTCTAGCGGGTCAAAAGCAAAGGATGTCCAGGGAGTAGGGTAGCGCGATCGGTGGTGCCCCTGGTGCAACCACGGAAACAGTTTGGGGTGGTGAAACAGCCGATGGGTGAAATAAAAGTAGGTGTCTTGCAGCAGCAGCGCGATGCCGTAGCTGGCCCCAAGGTACCACAGCCCGTATTCGTAGGGGTTGCTATAAAGGCGGGTGGCACCATCGTGGTAGGCGGAAAGCACGACGGCGGCAGCTAGGGCAAATACCCCCGCCGCGATCGCGGACAGCTTGATATCGTGCCAAATCACCGGCCAGGAGGGCGATCGCCGTTGGGGACGGCTAAACGCTCTACCTAAGGACGAATAAAACACCCAGTAGGTAACCCCCGCCACCACAAAATAGCGGCACAGAATAATCCCCCACAGGACAATGCTGTAGTACTCAAAGGATCGTTCCTTCAAATGCTTTAGTTCCTCTCTCTGCTCTTTTTATTCTTATTAGTGCATAATGCAGCATTTTTGCCTGCCATGGAGGCAATGTCTATCGGTAGAGATAACCTAAAGACCAAACGATACCGTTTGGTTCTTCAAGGCAGAGCTGCTAAGAGAGGGTGGCGGCTGGGGATGCAAGTACTTTTTCTGCCTTCATCAAGCGGTCTAC
>JBARVK010000570.1:0-5512 GCA_049646225.1 Nodosilinea sp. | reverse complement strand
GAGCGAAGTACGGGCAAGGGGCTTAAGCCCTTGGTTTAATAGAAGCCTAAACAGGGGGCATACCTTACCCATTAGGGAGCCGCCACATATCTTTACACCTATCACCTAGGGGCATCAGTTCTATCGAGGGAATGATTCGCAGCAAGACCCCCAGAGCCTATTGTTGATGCTGTGGTGAATTTCAATTTTCTACCGCAGTTTAATTTATTTTATTTTTCGAAAGGAATACTATGCGAGGTGATTGCTTGGCAGCAATTTCCGGTTTTTCTGTGGCCAAACTGGATGACGATGCGCTGCGATCGCCCCCTTTGCAGATTGCTGTACCGCCGCTGCCGCAGACTCAGGTTTCGGTCATTGTGCCAGTGCGCGATGAGGCCGAGACGCTGCCGCAGACGCTGCTGGCGCTGGTGCACCAGGTAGATTTTGAGGCCAATCCCCTAGCGGCGGGCGGCTACGAAGTGATTGTATTTGCCAACAACTGCACCGACGCATCGGCGGCGATCGCTCGTCGCTTTGCCCGTCAGCATCCCCAGGTGCCCATCCACGTGGTCGAGCAAACGCTGCCTCAGCCAGACGCCTGCATCGGGCGAGTGCGTCAGCTGATGATGGATGAGGCTTATCGACGGTTCAAAGGACTGGGACTGAATCGGGGTGTGATTGCCTCCACCGATGGCGACAGCCAGGTCGATCGCCGCTGGATCGCCGCGATTTTGCACGAGATTGAGCAGGGTGCCGATGCGGTGGGCGGGCGCACGGTGATTCACAGCACCGAGCGAGGGGCGCTAGATCGAGCCACCAGAGCCTCTTACCTGCGCTTTGTGGGATACCGATATTTGATCAAGCGCCTGGAGGACTTCCTCGACCCTGACCCATTTGATCGGGCTCCTCGGCACTACCAGTTTTTTGGGGCCAATTTTGCCGTTACTTACCAAATGTATGCCCAGGCAGGGGGCATGCCGCCCCTGCCCAGCAGCGAGGATGTGGCGTTTCACGATGCCCTGGTCGGGGTGGGCGCAAAGGTGCGCCACAGCTTTTTGATGCGGGTGACCACTTCGGCCCGGCACCAGGGTCGCGCCGCGATGGGGCTGGCCGATCGCCTCAGTCAGTTTCAGGCTCTGGGGCAGCGGCAGCAAGCCTTTTTGGTGGAGTCGGCGGCAGAAATTGAGGCCCGACTGCTAGCCCGGCGGCAGCTGCGTCGTTACTGGCGACACGCTGTGGGGGGGCAGCCTAGGGCCTTATCCCAGGCGCGCCTGGTGCGGCTGGCCGGTCAGTGGGCGATCCCCGTCGCCGATTTGCACCAGGCTATGGAGCAGTCGCTGACAGTGGGAGACCTGATTCAGCGGGTGGAGCGGTGTCAGCAGGCCCATGGTCTGTGGCAGCAGCGCTGGGCCAAGGTACCAATTGAGGCTGCGATCGCCGATCTGCGCCTGTGCCTAGACCAGTGGCGGCAGCGCCGCAAGCTACAGGCGCTCGTAGAGGTCTAGGCGGTAGTCAGTGGTGCGCTGGCCTATGAGGCGGGTCAGCCGCGACTCCGCAAAGGTCTGAAAGGCATCGTGTACCTCGTCGCCGCGCAGAGGATAGCTCGGGGCCTCGTGCAGCCAGTGCACCAGCAGCAGGTGGCCCCCGGGCCGCAGCGACTGATAGATTTTTTGCTGAGCCTGGTGCAGGTCGGCCCAGCACCAGTAGTAGCCCACCTCCGATAGCAGCACCAAATCAAACTGGTCACCGGGGTACTCTTGGGGCACGTTCATCAGCTGTAGGGTGACCTGGGGCAGGTGCTGACAGCGCTGCCGGGCGCGGGCCTGGGCCGGAGCCGAAAGATCGACCGACAGCAGCGCGTCGCAGCGGTGAGCTAACTGTTCGGTGAGCACCCCGATAGACCCGCCGATTTCAAAGGCGGAGCGGTACCGAGGCCGGGGCAGGGCGGCGAGGGTGGCGGCGTACTTCGCAGCTTCATAATCACTGGTTTCAAACCCCCAGGGGTCGGGGTCGGCCTGGTAAAGCTGGTCGAAAAAGTCTGCCGTTAGAGATTGGTCGCGCATGGGGCTTGCTCCAGATAAACTTCCCAAGGGTTGAGGAATGAGGCGATCAGCTGCGGGGTGAGCCGAAAGCCGGTAGGGTCGTCGGCAATCAGATCGGTGGTTTGGGATCGGTAGCAGTGGATGGCCCGCTGCTTGAGCGCGACCTGAGGGGTAATATCAATGCGCCATGCCTGATAGCGATCGCCCAGGGGTTGCCGCTGGCGCGGGTCCCAATCCCAAATCGGGTACTCGATCAGGCGGGGCAGCGGAGCTAGGGATGAGGCCGCCGCCTGCACCAGCTTCCAGGTGGCGCGGTGGTCGCGGTGGGGGTCAAACTGGTAGGGCAAAAAAATTGTTTGGGGAGCGGCCTGCCGCAGATAGCGCTGGCACTGGGTTAGGGCCGTCTGGGCCGCCGCTGAGTGGGGTTCGGGGGGCGGAGATAGGTGGGGCACCGCGCCATCGGGAAGCCCCAAAAAGGTCACCGCTGGGGCCGCTACCCCCAGCCCCCCCAGGGCGGACAGGGTCTCGGTCTGCCGCAGCTGCCGCAGCCGAGGCGGCGGATACTGCCGCGATCGCGGGTGGGAGTTTGCGCCGTCGCTGACCACCAGCACCTGCACCGGGCAGCCCAGGGCTCGCAGCTGGGCAATGGCCCCGCCACAGCCCAAGGTTTCGTCGTCGGGGTGGGGGGCGACCACCAGCACCGGGCCAGACAGGGTCGCCAGCGATCGCAGCGGCAGAGCGGCTCCGGCGGTAAAGGGCGACGGCACCGCCGCCTGGGGCTCTAACCCTGCCATAGCCGATCGGCTGGTGCGGTCTGCCCCAGGGCAAAGGCACCCACCCCGGCGATCGCAGCGTCGTAGGCGGGCTGCCGCAGGTACAGGGTCAAATCGCGAATTACTCGCTCCATCGGGTGGGGCGGCAGCAGCCCCCGAGTGCCCACCGATCGCTGGCACAGCTGCATAGTATCGATACAAATTTGCTCGATCGCGGTGCGGGTCATGTTGGCGTAGGCCACCAGGCGATCGGCCTCGGGGTGCTTGGTTTGGGGTTGGCCGCCAAACTGCGGGTCGTAGGCCGCCAAGACATCAGCAGCCCCGCGCAGCCAGAGGTTGCCGCTCTCCAGGGCGATCGCCATTTGGCCCAGGCGCTCCTGCTGAAAGGGGTGCTCGGTACGGCGCTCGCCCTGGAGATACTGCCGGGTCAGGTCAAACAGCGCCTCGGCTCCCCCCAGCTGCACGGCGGCAAAGCGCACCACCCCCGCCGACAGCCAGGGCTGCCGCAGGTAGTCACCCGGCTGGCCAATTAGATCATCGGCACTCAGTTCGACCCCAGTGAAGTCAATTTTGTAGCTGGCGGTGGCCCGCATTCCCAGCGGCTGCCACCAGTCGCGATCGCAGACGGTCTTCACCTCATCCATGGGCACAATGGCCATTTGCCACGACCCATCGGGCAGTTTGCCATTGACGAAGGGGCGATCTACATAGCCCCCGCCCGAGCAAAAGGTTTTAGCGCCATCCAGGCGATAGCGACCCTGGCCCAAAGGCACCAGGGTCAACCCATCACCGTCCTCCGCGTTCCAAACCCCAAACAGCCTGTGCTGGTCCCGTGTCTCTCGTCCGTAGCGCTCAATTTGCGCGGCGGTGCCAAAGGTTTGAATCAGCTGCAGCGCGTTGACATGGCCCTCGTAGACGCGCCCGATCGCCAAATTACCCCGGCCCACCTGCTTGAGTAACCGCAGCATCGCCTCGGTGGTAGCCGCCTCAAGGCCCAGGCCGCAGCCGCCCAAGGCAGGGCGCAGGGGAGCCGTCAAAAAACCGGCCTCGGCCAGCAGTTTAAACTCATCAGCCGGAAAGGCTCCGGGACGATCGGTGGCCGCCGCCCGGGCCGCGAACCTGTCAGCCAGGGAAATGACCCGCTGGAGGAGATCTGCGATCGTCGGTTTACGGGTGACACTCAACAGTTCAGCAGTAATAGTAAAACCTCCTGATACCCAGTAAACTTAAGCCCTGCATCTGCATCGACACAAATAAACAAGTCTCGACTTGGCCTCGATCGTGGGGTTAAAGATGCTGTACAAGCATGTCAGATGGGGGATTTTGCTGCTTCTATCCTTTGGAATATCTATTAATTCTTGGCTGTCTGAAAACAGTTACAGAATAGAAACAAACGGTCAGTCAAAAATTCGCCTTAAAACACCCCTGAAAGACTTTATCCACGAGCTACTTTGATTGTTTAATAGTCCAGGCCAACGACTTTCGAGGAGCCTCTTTTAGCGCTTTTGTAAGTTCCTCGTTGGACAAAAACTGTAGCTGCGATAGGTAGCAAGCATCAACCTTAACCGTGAACTTTTTGGAGGAAAACGGCCAGGGCGTCACGCTTAAGTCACCAGACTCTAGCTCGTAAACGCTGTAGGGTTTGCCGTCGGGGCCAGCCGTAATTTCTAACTTCCGCCCACCAGCGGGAATATGGCGCTGGGAGAGAATCAGCGAAAGGCGATCGCACCACCGCATGAAAGTATAGGCTTTTTCCGCCTCCTCCGGGGTGATCTCTAGCTCGGCTTGCCACTGGGCCTGCCGCTGTTGCTGATCCTTCAAAAACTTGGCCATCTCTGGATCTGTTTCACCTTTGCCCTGATTTAAAAAGCACAGATGCATTGAAATGAGCATGGCGACCCAGCGTCCCTGGTAAAGGGCATCTTCGGCGTGCTGGCGCAGTTTTTCAACGGGAGATTCTTTCTCTAGCCTAAAGTCTAGGGGAGCACCGGCTGCGGTGAGTTGATCCCCTTCCCACTCTTTTTCGAGGTGGTCATGGTGGGCGATCGCGGCAATGGTTTCGTAGAGGCGATAGGTCTGTTTGCTGAAGTCCCAGTGACCTGCAATTTGGGCAGCTAAAAGAGCGTGGGCACGATGGTAAATGATTTCCCAACCATCGGTTTGAAGATTGACGATCATATAGTTTAGGCGTAGCGAAATGATGAATTCAGACGGGGGCGCGATCGCTCTTGTTTAGCGAGCATTCTCAGCTTGAGGTTCCAGACAAAAACATGCTGTTTCTGTCTGGAACCTTGTAGGTACGTGGGGTCTGAGTTTAGCGGTACTGGCTCAGCCCATGGGGTGCCTAGCTCTTAGGGAGATCAGGGGTGTTGCGATCGACTGCGTTGGCCGCGCTATCGAGAACTCCTTTGGCATTGGCAGCGGCATTGTCGGCAGCTCGCTGCGTAGACTTACCAATGTTCTTAGCGGCTTCTTCCACAGCGTTGTCGTCAGTCTTGTTCATGCGCTGCTCAGCCTGACGAATCATGCGATCGGCCTTAGCATCGGCGGCGCTGGTGTCACGATTTGTGTCTTTGTGGGGGTACATCGCCTCGTTTTGGGCCGCGCTACCCACGCTTTCTGTAGCGGGAGTAGACGACTGGGCCGCACCGCAGGCGGTAGTTACTAGAACGACTAAACCGGCCAGAAAAATAATCATCCACTGGCGCAGAGCTGTGA
>JBARVK010000569.1:0-3901 GCA_049646225.1 Nodosilinea sp. | reverse complement strand
ATTCACTTCATTCCAAACCAAGCTCGGCGATGGCCGTATCAAAGGCGATCCCTGTAGAGCGTTTCCTAGCATCTAGAAGCCGCTGGCGCATAGCCTCACTCTTGAGCAAATGTTGAGTTTCAAGCTCGCTTAAAATATCCTGCCAAAGCTGGATAGAGAGGATAACGCCGGTTACCTCGCCCTGGTCATCGGAAACGTATTGCACTTGAGGGTCATTCATGGCGGTTAGCGACGCGCTATCTGTTTGCAGTTTAACAGCGCTCCTGCGGTAGGGTGCGATACTCCCTGGGAGTCACTTCGCGATCGCACCGCAAATGAAGCCTACGAGGGTATTTATTTATCCTATGATCGCCCTATAGCTCACGGTTGATAGCCCATGCTGACCCGCTACATTCAAACAGCCATGCACCAAGCGATCTACGAGCTGTTAGACGACAGCACATTCTACGGTGAAATCCCTGCCTGTCCCGGCGTTTTAAGCAATGCCGATACTCTAGAAGCTTGTCGCGAAGAGCTACAAAGTGTGCTAGAAGAATGGCTCATTCTCGGATTGCGGCTTGGGCATACTCTCCCCGTCCTCGATGGCATTGATATCAACCCTACAGCGGTTGAGGTAGCGTAATGCCTGCCTTTGGCTCGATCAAGCGCAATGACTTGATTCGCTACCTGAGAATGTTTGGGTTTGAAGGGCCATACTCCGGCGGCAAACATCAGTTTATGGTCAAAGAAACACTTCGCCTTACCATCCCTAATCCTCATCAGGGAGACATTAGCAAAGCACTTTTGGGAAAAATTCTTCGCCAAGCTGCGATCAGCCGCGAAGAATGGGAGGCTTTACGGTAAATCGATATTGGTAGTGAGCACCTCATACAACCCCCAGATCGCCATGGGGCGCATGTAGTGGCAGGCGCGGTAGGTGCCCAGTGCGGTGATCGCTTCCGGGGTGCGAAATTGCAGGCCGTAGCCGTAGATTTGGCGAATGACGGCGTCCGCGATCGCCATCGCCTCCTCGCGCTTGCCCATCTGGGCCAAAAACGCCGCCAGGCCAAAGTTGATGCCCGTCCACACCTCCTGCTGGTGGGTGCTGTCGGGGTCTTCAGGAGAACCGTCGGGTAACACCCCATTCGCGGCCCCGATCGCCAGCTTCAGCGATGCCGCGCTAAAGTTGCCCAGCTGCGCCCCCTCAAATTTTTGCTGGGGCGGTCGTTCCTGGCTCTGCACCACCTGGTTGAATTTCACAAAGCAGGCGTCGTAGATGGCATCAAGGGCTGACAGGGTAAACTCGTCCTCCACCAAGTCGCGCAGGCCCAGGTGACGCACCATAAACTGACCGCAGAGCTGGTCGGCCATCACCACATCGGAGCCGCTGCCCGTGTCGAGGCGGTAGTAGCGCCCGTTCCACAGTTTGGGGTGGTAGGCCTTGAGGCCGTTGTCGAGCCAGCGGCGATACTGGGACAGCAGAATGGGGGTGTTGCCTGGAGCTAGGTTTGCTGCGGTGAGAATGTCTGCAATCGCGATCGCCGCCTCCAGCGCCCCCAGCCACAGTCCGCCGCAGTAGGCGCTGATGCCCTTGAGCTGCCAGTCGTCGAAGGTCTGGTCGGGGGCACCCTCGTTTTCGGGAATGCCGTCGCCGTCGCGATCGAACTGCTTCAGGTATTGCAGGGTGTCGACCACGGCGGGCCAGCAGTCCTTGAGGAAGTCTACATCCGTCGCCCCGGTGAACTGGTAGGCGCGGTAGACCTGGAGCACAAAGTCACTGCCCAGGTCTTTCCACTGGTTGCAGTCCTGGTAGCTGGTGTAGTTGGTCTGCTCCCAGGGGTGTTCGTTGGGGGCACCCAGGTCGTGGGGCGTGGCTCCCTTGAGCTTGCGGATGGCCGGGGGATTATCTAGCCCCATAGTGACGTAGTAGCCGATGATCCGCCGTCGCTCGTCCTGGGCGGGGATGGCGCGGGCAAAGGCGCGCAGCACGGCTTTCTCTAGCTCGGGCCACAGTAGTAGGGTGGCGAAACCGCCGTAGAGGCGCACGTCCAGGCTTTCGTACCAGCGGTAGTCGATGCACTCCAGCACCGCAAACTGGCCTACGGGGTCAGCCTCGGTGGCGGCGCTCCACAGGGTGCCGCCGCTGGCCAGGTCGTACAGCTCGTTAAACAGCGCCATTTTGAATGGCTCGGGCAGGTCGGGCCGATCGAGAATCGGCTGCTGCCAGGCGGTAATCTGCTGCTGCCAGGTTTTGTACTCGGTCAGGGCATCGAAGGCGATCGCCCGCGCATTGCGCCCATCCCGCCCGTAGAAATCGGTATAGCGGCGGTAGTTGACCACCCCCGCCGCGAATTCCGTCACCGGCAAATCCCAGGCCAGGGCTACGGGGATCTGGCGGGTTTCGCCGGGTTGGAGAGTGAATCGGAGCGCGATCGCCCCAGCAATCTGCTCCCCCGCCGCCGCTGGAGTTGTATCCAGCAGGTTCATCAGTCGGCCCAGCTTGGCAAAGGTATGCCACAGGTCGCCCCCGTCGCCAGCCGGATCCCAGCGCAGATCGTAGGAGACTTCGATATCCGAGTCATCCAGGGCTGCGATGCACCACTGGCCATCGCCCTCGGCGGGTTCACCCTGCCAGGCTCCGTCCATCACCAGGGCTTTGAGGCCGTCGGCGTTGATAAACTGATTAAAATTCCCGGCGCTTTGCCCCACGGCGGGCACATAGTCGTAGTAGGGGCTACCGTCATCGCGCAGCAGCACTTCGGGGGCTTTCTGCGTGTTGGTGAACCAGCCCACCATATTCTGCCAACTCGCCATGATGCTCAGAGTAACCGGGTAGCGGGTGGGGTTGTGGGCTGTCCACTCAAATAGAGCGACGGGATAGCTGGCTTCCCTGTAGTTGTCGGGCCAGACGGAGGTAATCTGCTCGCAGGTAATTTGGGCGCGAAAAACATTCTCGTAGCGGTACCAGCTGCGGGGATACAGCGCGTGGTAGCTTCCCGCAGCGCGGGTTTTGGTTGAGGCCGGATACCACTGCCACGCCGACAGGCTCCCATCCTCGGGCGACTGCGTGCTGAGGGCATAGGCCTGGGTTCTGCCGCCGCCCTGCTCCCACAGGCTGAACTGGCAGCCAGGGAAGCTCTGGAAGACGTGCTCGCCACCGTCCAGGTGCCAGAGATTGAAGTCACCGTCGGGCGATCGCCCCACACAGCCCGCCCCCAGCCCGCCCAGGGGCACGCCATGGTTGGGGCCATCGTCGAGGTTGCTGGCATAGCGCACGATGTAGTGGTGCTCCCAGGGCTGGCCGATCGGTCGCTGCCACGCTTGGGAGGGAATCTGGGGGAGGGATGGGGTTTCAGTCATCCCAGAATTTTACCGGAGCGAGTTAATTTATAGGGTACTGTTGGCTCTTCAAAACCGAGGCTACCGGGCGATAGGGGGCATTGCGCCAAGATGACGAGGGTAAACAACCGTTTGCCCCTACAGGGAACTGCCGTAAGGGCACGGCACAAAGCGATCTTCAGTCAAACGGCGATCGCGCTCTAAATCAATGCCACTGTCGGCAACTGCCTCTGCCAGGGGAGACTGACGGAAGAAATCAGACAGCTTTTCATCGCTATCGGCCTGTTGCTCAACCACATCGGCGTTTAGGCTTTGAGCTAACAGTTGAATGATGCGAAACTTTTCTATGGGTGATAGCTGCAGGAGTTGCGCTTCTAGGTCTTGGCCGGTCATTGAGCAATAACGGGTACATCCCAGTTTTGTAAATGTGCTGCGTTATTGATTTGAGAAAAGAACTGAGCCTGTCATTCCCGCGGAGGCGGGAATCCACCTGGTAGCAACGGCTCTCGATAGATGCCCGTTTGCACGGGCATGACGGGCCAATTGTCCATCAAATCTACGAATTTGCAAATTTGGGATGCAC
>JBARVK010000568.1:0-4657 GCA_049646225.1 Nodosilinea sp. | reverse complement strand
TGGCTGACCAACTGCGATCGCTCGACTTTAGAGCTAGAAATGCTCAGCTTATTGCTAGCTGCCCCGATCTGTTGCTGCAAGACGTGCTGCGACGCATCAAACCCATTCTGTTCTAAAGCGATCATGGTGGGTGTATGGCTACGATCTACGCTAAGGCTTTTTAGAGCCATACCGTGTCAAAAAGCGATCGAGCTGGTTGGCAAACGCTTCGGTATCGCGCTGGCTAAACGGCGGTGGACCGCCAGTTTCTACCCCGCCGCTGCGGAGTTCATCTAAAAAATTTCGCATTGATAGGCGCTCGCGAATATTGCCCTGGTCGTAGAACTCACCGCGCGGGTTGAGGGCATAGGCTCCCTTTGCGATCGCATCCGCCGCCAGAGGAATATCCGCTGTAATCACCAAATCGCCCGGTTCTAAATGCTGGGCAATGTAGTTATCAGCCACATCTAAACCCGATCGCACCTGCACCGCGTCAATATAATCAGACCCAGGAATCTGCAATTCTTGATTGGCCACTAGCGTCGTCTTGACCTGCACTCGTTTAGCCGCCCGAAACAGGACTTCTTTAATCACATTCGGGCAGGCATCAGCATCAACCCAGATCTGCATCGTTTATGCCTATCACTCGCCCTGCAAAATCTCTTGATAATCTTCGGCCTTGAGCTTGCGCTCCATCAGGGCCGCGACCGCTTCTTCGGCGGAGATATCGCCCTTTAGCAGGAGGTAGACCTGCTTTGAAATGGGCACCGAAATCTGCTCCCGCTGAGCAATATCGTGCAGCACGTAGGCCGTATTGACCCCTTCAGCGGTGCTGCCCAACTCTTCAAGGATTTGCTCCAGAGACTTGCCCTGGGCCAGGCCATAGCCCACTCGGTAGTTGCGGCTCAGTACGCTGGTGCAAGTGGCCAGCATGTCGCCCAGGCCCGAGAGGCCCAAAAACGTTTCGGGCTGGCCGCCCAGGTGGGTGCCAATGCGCATCACCTCCGGCAGGGCGCGGGTAATCAGGGCCGATCGCGCATTCGAGCCCAGGTTTAGCCCTTCGCAAACACCCACGGCGATCGCAATCACGTTCTTGAGGGTGCCGCCCAGCTCGGCCCCAAGCGGGTCGGTGCTGCGGTAGGTGCGAAAGTTTTCGCCCGCAAACACTTGCTGCACGGCCTCAGCGGCAACTTCATTAGCGCAGGCGATTACCGTAGCAGCGGGCAGCCCGGCCTCAATTTCCTTAGATAGGTTGGGGCCAGAGAGCACCGCTACCGCGTGGTTAGGGAAAGCCTGTTGAAAGATCACCGACGGGGTCAGGGTAGTTTTGGGGTCTAGGCCCTTGGTCGCCGTTACTAAAATCGTGGTTTCAGGAATATTCAGCTCCTTGAGCTGATTCACCACCTCTAATACCCCTTTCATCGAAATTGCTGAGAGGATCACCTCTGCTCCATCGACGGCTTCCGCCAAGGACAGATCGCCCGATCGCGACCACATCTGCACTTTGTGATCGTTGGTATTGGCAATGTGGGCCAGGCCGCTACCCCAGGCCCCGGAGCCCAAGATGGTGAGGTTGATCTGGCGATGCTTGTAGGCCTCAAAGACCTGGTCGAGGGTTTGGGTAGCAGCGGTCATGGGGAGAGCGTGGGTGGGTGGATGGGTGGGTCGGTGAAAGGGTAGGGAAGGTGGGGAAGATAGGGGAGCCATCGTCCCCATCCTCCCTACCTTCCCCATCGCCTCATCTAGGCCGTCTGCAGCGAGGGCGACTCTTGCCCCAGGGCATAGTCGGGGATGCAGTTTTCGGCCATGAACTTGTGGTAGGCCTGAATGTTGCGATCGCAGTCTTCCTCACGCCAGTCGCAGTACTCGCGCAGCACCTCGGCTACCACGGGCAGCGCGTCGAAGCCATAGTTGTGGTGCATCGCTACCGTGGTGCGGCGGCGCAGAATATCGACAAAGGTGTAGGCCATCTCGGTCTGTACCGCAAACACAATCTGAGCCTGAATGTCGTAGGTGTAGTCGACAATGGGCTCGGCTAGGGCGGGGTGCTCGTCAACTAAGGCCAGCAGATCCCCCGTGCGGGAACCGTAGATGCCAATCAGGTGGTCGAGCACAACAGTGGGGATGCGGTGGCGGTAGCGATCGTGCCACTGGCCCACCTGGGGATCATCCAGCAAAACAGCTCCGGGCAGGGGCCGGGTGTGGGTGGGGCAGGCCGGTACCGCCTCACCCCGCTTGCGAAAAGCTGCCGCGACAAACTCTTCTCCCACCTGGCGATGGGTGGTGAGCTTGCCCCCAATCAGCGAAATTAGGTTCTTGGCCCCCTCTTTGCTGTGGTCGTGGAGAATGTGGGCACGGGTAATGCTGCCTGCCTTCTTGCCCTCGGCGTAGGGCAGAGGCCGCACCCCGGCGTAGGTAAAGCGCACATCCTGGCGGGTGAGGTGGGCCGCAGGCAGCACGGCATTGGTTTCGGCCAGCAGGTAGTCGACTTCAGCGTCGTCGGCTTTGATATTGTCGAGGGGGCCTTCGTAGCGCTCGTCGGTGGTGCCAACTAAGTACTGCCCCAGCCAGGGAATGATGAAGAAGGGCCGACCGTCAGACTTGGCCTCGGTGTAGAGAGCTGAGTCAGGGGCACCGGGGAAGGCATCGACAATAATGTGGCTCCCTTTAGTGCCACCAATTTTGCGCCCCTTGCTCACCGATGACTCACTCAGGCCGCAGACCTCATCGACCCAGGGGCCGGAGGTGTTGACCACCACCGTTTTGGCGTGGGTTGTCACCTCAAAAACATTGTCATTCAGCAGATCGCGGCAGGTTAGCCCGGTAATCCGCTGGTCGCCCATGGCAATATCTTCAACCTGGGCGTAGTTTAAGACCGTTGCCCCCGCCTGCTGGGCATCTAAAATATTTTCGAAGCACAGGCGCTCAGCATGTTCAGCCTGGGCGTCGTAGTACTGGGCCGCCCCGGCCAGGTCATCGGCATCCATAGCGCGAAACAGCTGCCGGGTCGTCTTGCGCGACAGCATACGGTGGTTGGGCAGCGACTTGTCGTAGCTGAGCACATCGTAGAGCACCATACCCACCTGAATAATGCGGTAGCTGCGGGCTCCACTGCGATAGATTGGGATCGTCATTTGCAGGGGCTTGGCCAGGTGGGGGGCGTTACGCAGCAGCACCTCGCGCTCGTGCAGCGACTCACGCACCAGGTTGAACTCAAAGTATTCCAAATACCGCAGCCCACCGTGAATGAGGCGGCTCGACCAGCTGGTGGTGCCCCCACCAAAGTCACCCTTTTCGACGAGCAGCGTACGCAGCCCGCGCAGTGCTGAGTCTCGAGCCGTGGCCGCGCCGTTAATGCCGCCGCCAATCACGATCAGATCGAAGGGTTGGTTGGAGAGGGTTTGCAGGTTACGCATGGGAAGTGAGGGTATCGGGGTTTACGGGGAGCGAGTCGGTGAATGGTGGGTAAAGCGCTAGCGAAACCTAGAGCTTGGCAGACTGCGCTTTTGTGCAGCCTAACGCATTGAGTTTGGGCATCAGGGCCAAGGGAGCCTTACTCAGCCCTAAGATATACAGACTCTCTAACTAAATAAAACAGTTGGAGCTACGATGAATCCTGCGTAGGGTGGGCAATGCCCACCACCTACCTAAAGGGTTAACTGTGGGACTGTTGGCTTTGATTGGAAGCGGCTGCGATCGCAGCTCCCGGGCTCACCAGCCCTAGGTCACAATTTTGGTGGTTCAAGATCCCCCTACACAGGAATTGCCCAATGGCGCAGGAGATCCCAGGGTTCTGCGGTGAGATGGAGCTGTGACAGGTCAATTGGGAGAAGAACCCCGGGATCTAGGCCTAGCCTATTGACTGGAACCATAACGTAGAGGTGGGCAATGCCCACCCTACGGTTGACTGAGCCTAGGCGAGAACCAGGTCTTTTTCGGGCTCGTCAGTTACAGAAACCGCGTTTGCTTCCCGGAACATATGGTTGGCCCACTGCTGCACGTCGTACTGAGTGATGGCGCTGTGCATATTGGTCATCCGCCGCTTTTGCTCATCAAAGGGCATATCGAGCGCTAGGTCGATGCACTCATCCATATTCTTGTCGGAATAGGGGTTGGTGAGAATGGCATCGGGCAGTTCGACCGCAGAACCCGTAAATTCTGACAGCACCAGCACGCCGTGTTCGCCGCCGTGGGCCGCAATATATTCCTTGGCTACCAGGTTGAGGCCATCCCGCAGGGGCGGAATCCAGGCGATGTCGGCAGTTTTGTACAGCGCCATCAGGTCATTGAACGGAATCGGCTCGGTAAAGAGCTGAATCGCGTTCCAGGTGAGGGTGGAGTACTTGCCGTTGATCTGTCCGGCCAGCTGCTCAATTTCGCTCTGGGCGGTTTTGTAGACCCGCATGCCGGCAGCGGCTTTGACGGCGGTCATAATCAGGTTGACCTTGCCGCGCAGCTCGGGGCGGCGCTCCAGCAGGCGCTCGTAGCAGAGCAGCATTTCTTTAGCACCTTTGACATAGTCAACCCGACCGGCGGAGACAATCAGCTTGTTGTCGCCGATGTCGCTGCGAATTGCATCGACGCGCTCTAGCACAGCGGGGCTGTTCACGGTTTCGTGAATGTAGCTCGGGTTGGTGCCCACGGGGAACGCATCAACGTTGACCGTGCGGCCTTTGTA
>JBARVK010000567.1:0-2199 GCA_049646225.1 Nodosilinea sp. | reverse complement strand
CAGCCCAAGCTGCCCGTCAGTGACTAGAAAAAACCGTTGCAAAGCACAGTAAGCAGTGCGTAAATCCAGAGAATAGCCCTTAACCCATGCCCATGTAAGAGCAAATTAGGGCCAATGTCTAGACGCCAAACCAAATAAACACACTTTGAGGTTTACAGGGAAAGAGAAAGGGCCTACTGTTTTTATATCGACCGTTCAACATAAATTCTTCCGGTGCTTGGGGTATCGTTTCAAAGCTGCTCAGAGGTTAGGCCGCAGCGCCTAAACACGTATGCCCAAGATTGTTGACCACGACCAATACCGCAGGGCGCTATTAAACCAATGCTTTGACCTATTCGCTGAAAAGGGTTATGCGGCCCTCACTATGCGCCAGATTGCCCAGGGGCTAGGGGTATCTACAGGCACGCTCTACCACTACTTTCCGAGCAAAGAAGGTCTGTTTGAGCAACTGGTGCGCGAATCAACGCTGCAGGATATCCAATGGGCGATCGCCGCCGCTGACCAGCAGGATTGTGTACTGGGGCGCATAGAGGCAGCCCTAGAATTTGTGGCCCAAAACGAAGTCTTTTTGAGGAAGAAAATGCTGATCTGGATCGAGTTCTACCAGCATCAGCACCGGGAAAGTGGTGAACCCATTGAGGTATTTCATAACGTTTGGCAAGACAGCAAGCAGCAGATAGCTGCCCTGCTAGGCTTAGATGACCCACAGCTGATCGGGTTCCTCTGCTGTGCGGTAGACGGTATTTTACTGCACCGCATTTACGAGCCGCAAAACTGCACATTTCGCGATCGCGCCCGCCTGCTGATCGAAATGGTCAGGCTCTACTTAATCCATCGGGCTGAACCATCGGAATTCGCTACCTTCCCTTAATCATTGACGGCTACCATATAGCGCTTAGCATAGCGGCTCTGGCACGGCTAGCTACAACTCTAAAATTCTCTGCATTACCATAGGCAATGACATCTGATGTCTAACGTGCAATTAAAGTCTAGCGATCTTATGTTGCCAGCAACTGTTCGTCGCTCGGGTCGAGCGTTAGGGGCTGCCCTGGCCCTGTCGTTAGCCCTAGGAGCCTGTGGTCGTTCCCAACCCCCCGAGGCAATGGGGCCTCAAGCGGTACCGGTGCAGGTGCAGGTGTTGCAGCCTGGTGCCTTTGAAGAGAGTTCTGATTTTGTTGGGGCTCTGCAGGCCGAACAGCGGGTCGAACTCAAGCCCCAGGTGGCCGGCCGTGTTACCCAGATCTTCGTCAGCTCTGGCAGCGCCATTGGCCAAGGCCAGCCAGTGGTACAGCTGAGCCCTGACCAAGCCCAGGCTGAGGTATCGGCCGCCCAGGCTGGGGCTCAAGCGGCTCGATTTGGCCGCGAAGCAGCCCAGGCCCAGGTGGCGGCGGCCCAGTCCCAGGTCACTCGCACCCAGGCCGATGTCGAACTAGCAGTAGTTGAATTTAGTCGCACCGAACGGCTGGTGGCGGCGGGGGCGCTGAGCAAGCAAGACCTAGACAACGCCCGCAATCAGCTGGATGTGGCTAGGGCAGCCCAGCGCCAGGCCGAAGACAACGTACAGACCGCGCAGTCACAGCTTCAACAGGCGCTCTCAACCTTTGAGCAGGCCCAGGCCGAGGTCAACGTAAGCCAGGAAGACCTGGGGTTTAATCGGGTGGTTGCCCCAGTCACAGGCCGCCTGGGCGATGTTTCGCTCAGGGTGGGGGATTTTGTCGATGTGGGTGACACCCTGGCTACGATCACTCGAAATAGCGAGCTGTTTTTACGCATTCAGGTGCCGTCTACAAGGGCCAACCAGCTGCGAACGGGGGTTCCGGTGGAGCTGCTCAGCCCTGACACGGGCGAACCCCTGGCCACGGGCAGTATCAACTTTGTGTCGCCAGAAGTGAATGAAGATGGACAATCGATCCTGGTGAAGGCTCGCTTCCCCAACGAGGCAGACACCTTACGCGATGGGCAGTTTGTGCGGGCCAGGCTGATCTGGAGCACCACCGCAACTCTGCTGGTGCCCACGGTGGCGGTCACGCGCATCGCCGGGCAAAGCTTTGTGTTTGTGGCCACCGACCAGCTCCAGGAAGACGGGCAAACCCAGCGGGTAGCGACCCAGCGGCCAGTGCAGCTGGGACAGCTTCAGGGCAACAACTACCAGGTGCTTGACGGTCTGCAGGCCGGCGACAGGGTGATCGTAACCAATCT
>JBARVK010000566.1:0-1766 GCA_049646225.1 Nodosilinea sp. | reverse complement strand
GATACACATTGTCCAGCAGTTCAGCCTCGGGCATCCCGGTTTTGAGGTCATTAATGCCCGCCATCAAGTGAATAGTCTGGGGGCGCGTGCCAGCAAAGTAGTGCAACCGCTGCAACATATGGGCTGTCGTCTCTCCCGAAATACTTTGGTTCAGCCAGAGCTGATCCGGCGGCAGGTCATCTACGGGCAGCCATAGAGCTAATGAGTCCCCCACAAGCACTGCCAGCGGTGATTGGTCCTGGCGGCGAGCCATGGTCGCGGCCTCGGCGGCCAGCAACCTCTGCCATTCGCTATAGGTCGGCGTCGTGAACGCCCGCTGCCAACGACTGAGGTATCGCTGGGGCACAGCCTGCGCATACAGCTCACCAGCCTCTAGGGCCGCTGAGCGAAATTGGTAAAGCTGTGAGCCGGTTACTGGCTTCAGGTCGGCGCTGCCGAGCGGTGGCGAAGGATGACGACTGGGGGGCATTACCTGGCTGGGGCTAGGCCAGCCATTAACCGCTTCTGCCATAGACGGGGCACCTGCCCCCGGTGCCGAAGCCGCGATCGCCATGGTGGAGTTATTTTTTGGCTCAGGGTCAGGGAAAGCCGCCTGCTGAGATTGGTAGCGATCGCGCTGAAGAGCTGAAGGCGACTGGATTTCTGCCTCCCAGCTCCCAATCAATCCTGCCGACGGGGTAGCCCCGCCGCCGACTACGAGCTGAGCGGCCAACAGCCAAACATCCATACCTGCGTCCGGTGAAACATGCCCAATTTCTTTTCCACAGCAAATCTGGGGCCATCAGGATAGATCGCCAGTTTCTTTTCCCCCTTGACAGAGCAAGACCCCAGTTGGAATAATGAAAGACTGTGTTTATACGCTCGGATCAGGTTCCTAAGGCTAACGCCTCCCGGTGGGAGCCCCGGCTTTGGGGTCAGTTGGCGCCTGTACGGCGGTTATGAGGTAAATGAAATGACATACGCAATTGTTGAAGCCGGAGGCAAGCAACTCCGGGTAGAGCCAGGTCGCTTCTACGACATCGACCGCCTAGCGCTAGAGGTTGACGACGAGGTAACCCTAGAGCGAGTGCTGTTTGTCGATAACGACGGCAGCGCTCTGGTTGGGCAGCCCGTTGTAGACGGGGCTACCGTGACCGGCAGCGTGGTCAGCCACCTACGGGGCCGCAAAATCATCGTCTATAAGATGCAGCCCAAAAAGAAAACCCGCAAAAAGCAGGGTCACCGCCAGGAACTCACCCGAGTGATGATCAATTCTATTCAGGTCAACGGCAAGGCGATCGCGGGTGCAACCGCCACCCCGGCGGCTGAAACTGCCGAGGCTGACGCCGAGTAGCTCGGTACTCCCATCTCGCGCTAGATTAAACAACAGGTAGGTTAAGGACGACACAGCCATGGCTCACAAGAAAGGTACTGGTAGTACACGCAACGGGCGCGACTCAAACGCTAAGCGCCTGGGCGTCAAGCGCTACGGTGGCGAAACCGTACGCGCGGGCAGCATTCTGATTCGGCAGCGGGGCACCAAAATTCACCCCGGTGAAAACGTCGGTCGCGGTGGCGACGACACGCTGTTCTCCCTGGTGGATGGCATCGTAACCTTCGAGCGTCGCGGCAAGGCCGGCAAAAAAGTCAGCGTTTATCCCGCCGCCGCAGCTGTGACCGTATAGGTCAGCAGTCTGAGCGAGCCACCCTCTAGTTCTCGCCAATAAAAAAGCTCCTCACGCGTGAGGAGCTTTTTTTATTGGCGAGATTATTGGACAGGGCTAGGG
>JBARVK010000565.1:0-10814 GCA_049646225.1 Nodosilinea sp. | reverse complement strand
CTCCAGGGTTGAGCCAGCCATCGACAGGTCAATCAAATAGGGCAAAATTTTGTCGTTGTAAAGGCCCATTCAGCGGCTGCTCCGTTGGTCTAGCGCTATCTATGCTAGGGGTTATTCTACACACCGCACTAAGCACTATGTCTTTCAAACTTATTACTGAACCATCGATTGAAACCAAAATTCGCTGTATGCGGCAGCGGGTGCGATGGCAGCATCCCCAGGTGGCCGAGCGCGATATAGACCAAACCCGCTTGGTGATTGACGACAGTGGCACCGAAGACGAAACCTTTTCATTTTTGGTGGTGGGTGACAGCGGGACTGGGCGGCACCGCAGCAGCAGCCCCCAGCGGCTGGTGGCTGAGCAGCTGTTGGCCCACACCGATACGGCCCGGTTTATGCTCCATACCGGCGATGTGGTGTACCTGGTAGGCGCTCGCGATCAGTATCGGGCCAATTTTATCAAGCCCTACCGAGAGTGGCTGGTGGGGGGCGACGACTACCGGGACATCGCCTACGATCGCATGGTTTTCAAGCAGCCTATTCTGCCGGTACCGGGCAACCACGACTACTACGACCTGCCGACTCTGATCGGTCTGGTATCGGGGATCACCGGGCCGCTGCGCTACGCCCTGCGCTCTTACCTCGACCTAGATGTGAGCTGGCGTGGGTCTGATCGGGGAGATGCCTACGCCAGGGCGTTTTTAGACTACTTGAAAGCAATTCCCCAGAACAAACTAGGCGAGCATTTGGAGACCCATTACACCAGCGTTGTCGCTGACCCGGTGGGGGGCAGCCGGGCCCTCACCTACCGCCCCGGCGAGTTCACCCGATTGCCCAACCGCTACTACACCTTTCGCTACGGCGGTATCGACTTTTTTGCCCTTGACTCCAATACCTTTAACCATCCCCTGCCGGTGGTGCATGACCAGGCCAGTCGTCAGGCGCTGCAGCAGCAGTGCCAGCAGCTAGAAGCGGAAAAGGCTGAACTGATGCGGCAGGCGGGGCTGGAAGTTTTGAGTCCTGATGGTGAAGACCCCAAAGAAGACATCACCGAGAAGCTCGAATCGATCGACGAGCAGATCAACGACCTCACCAAGCAGCTCGACAGTGCTCAAGGCTCAACGGTGGATACCGAACAGCTGGAGTGGGTGCGCGATCGCCTGATTGCTTCCTGGCAAAACCCAGACGTGCGGGGGCGCATTTTGTTCTTTCACCACCCGCCCTACGTCTCTGAAGCGACCAAGTGGCCCCAGGGCCAAACCCTGGCCGTGCGCCATCACCTGCGCCAGGTGCTCGATGCCGTCGCCGCTGAGGTGGGCGATATGGCTCAGGGCCGCCCCCTGGTTGATTTGGTGCTCAACGGCCACGCCCACTGCTTTGACTATCTGACTACGGGCGACACCGGCCACGGCGATGCCCATATGGCCTGGGCCGTCTGCGGCGGCAGCGGCTACAGCCTCAGGCGACAGCGCCAAGAAGGCCCCGAGCTAACCGAAACCATCGACGGTAAGTCCCTCACCGTGGCGACCTCGCACCTGTACCTGGGCCGCAGCGGTAAAGGCAGCCATCTCAAGCGGCCCTACTCTGGCCTGCGAGTAGAGGTGTCTAGCGGTAGCCCCCCGAAGCTGACCCTGACCCCGCTGGTGGCGGAGAAGTTTGATGGCCACTGGAAGGGGTTTGAGATGGAGTCGTTTGAGGTGTGATGGAGTGGGTGAGTGGGCCGGTAGATGAGTCGATGAGTGAATTAGCCCCATCTACCCATCTACCCGCTTACCCAGCTGCTTCACGTCCACCGCGTACCCCGCCACAACCAAATACACGGCTCCAGCTACAGTGCCCACCTGGCGGGTTAGGCTGCCGAGGCGATCGCGAAATAAGCGCCCAATCGGGTAGGCAGGCACCACACCCCAACCGGTTTCTTCGGAGACCAGAATGACGGTGGCGGGGGTTTGGCACAGGCTCTCGATCAGGGCTTCCAGGGTAGTTTGCCAGGTGGCGTCGTCCTGCTCTAGCAGATTTGCTAGCCAGGTGCCGAGGGAGTCGATCAGCAGGCAGTCTTGGGCGGTGGCGGTGAGAATGGCGTTGGGAAGGGCGATGGGCACTTCTTGCAGCTGCCAGTGGGCGGGGCGGCGATCGCGGTGCAATTCCACCCGCTTTTGCCAGTCGAGATCCGCTGGGTCAACGCTGGAGGTCGCGATGTAGGTGACCAATTGACCCGATTGTGTGGCCAAGGCTTCGGCCCACTCGCTTTTGCCCGATCGCGCCGGGCCGGTGACTAGAACAGTACGGTGGTTTGCGGTCAAGGGGAGGGTGTTTCCAAATTAATCCAGGGACGCCAAAAGTATCTGTTGAGCCGTGAGAGTCAATCCTGACAGTACCGAGCATCGAACGACCTCGCTGCCGGTAAATACTTCATCGTCGTAGCGGCCCGCTTGAAGGGAACCCACCGTCACTTGCCCTTTTAGCGGGTCAACGATCCAGTACTCAGGAATGTCTAAAACGCTGTATTCGCTGTGCTTGGCGCGGTAATCGGTGGCAACAGTAGAGTCGCTCACCACTTCAACTACCAGCAGCGGGGGTGGATCAGTCAGTTCAATAATGGCTTCCTTGGCTCGCATGGCCTCCCACTGCGCTGTCGGCAGCAGCACTACATCAGGGATACGGGAGGTATCCCAGCGGGCGCTGCGGGGAGAGCGCATTCCAATACGCATATCCTTCGCTGTCCAGGGCTGGCCCACCTGCTGGGCTGCGGCCTTAAATTGTTCAGTCAAAAATTCGGCGATCGCGCCATGCAGCCCTGTACCTATGCCCATGGGTACCAGATCCCCATCCACCAGTTCGTAGCGGGTGCCGCTGCCATCGTCGTAGGCCAGGTAGTCTGCAAAGGTCAATTTTTGAGTAGTAACAGCCATGGGGATAACCGGTAGGCCTGTGGTTCTAGTGTAAATCAGCTAGTGTGGGACGATTCCTAAAAAGCACAATTCCAGACGCTACCCCAAATTCTAGGGTTCTTAAAGAACCCTGGGATTTTTCTCGGCCTGACGGATAAACGCGTCAATTTCGGCCACCAGCCAGGCTTTCTCGACCTGGGTTAGGGGCGTGCCAAATCTGTGCTGATTGATACCTTCCAGCAGCAAAATCGTCTGCACCGGACGGTTGTTGTGGGTATAGGCGGTTTGCAGCTCTACCCGAGCCAGATCGTCGGTATGGCCTTCGTGCTGGCGCGTCCACCACAGCAGGCGGCGGGTGAGCGAGAAGCGCTGGCGATCGATGCGCAGATTGACGTAGGCCAGCAGCGCATTCACCACCCCGGCAATCATGCCAAAGCCGACGAACCAAAACGGCAGAGCAAACAGGCCAAACCACAGCGAACCGCCCCCCGTTACCGCCCCAATCGTCCAGGCCAGCACAAAGCCGTTCCAGAACAGGCCAAATACCCCAATGCCAACGGTTTCGCCCCGTAACCCAGGGGGTGGAATAGTAATGGTTAGCTGTATGGGCGATCGCTGCACCTGCACCCGAGTACCCGCTGGGGGGCGAGGGCTGAGGGGCCGAGGGGCGGCGGTGGCCAGGGGATCGGGCTGGGTCAGAGCCCTCAGCGCCACCTGGGCCGAGGCAAAGCGGTCTTCGACCAGGGGGTCAATCAGCTGGTCAAGCCAGTCGGCGAAGGCGTCGGATACCGATAGGTAGGGACGAAAGTTGATCCGCAGACGCTCCTGGGGCAGGTCGGCGGGCGACTGGTGGGTGAGCAAAAACAGCAGCGTGGCCCCCAAACTATAGAGGTCGGTGGCGGGTACAGCCTGACCGCGAAACTGTTCGGGGGCCATATAGCCGTAGGTGCCAACCACCGTGCTGCCCTGGCTGTGGCGATAGGCCGCTTGCACCGCGCCAAAATCGACCAGATAAATGTGGCCATCGTCGCGGCGAATAATGTTTTGAGGCTTAATGTCACGATGAATGACGGGTGGGTTGAGGCCGTGGAGATAGACCAGCACCTCTAGCACCACAGCGGCAATGCGGCGGGCTTCGGCCTCATCGACCCGGCCTCCGGCCTCAACCCAGTCGGCCAGGGAGGTGCCCTCGGCCAGATCTTGGGCTAAATAAAACCAGCGGTTGTCAGCAGTATCGACCTGAAAGAAGTCGATGTACTGCGGGATAGCAGGGTGGTCGAGAGTTTTGAGAATGTGGGCTTCGCGCTCAAACAGCTCAATCTTTTTCCAATCCTGCAGGCCGCGCAGGGAGAGAGCTTTGAGGGCGATGGTCTGACCCGTCGATAGCACTTCAGCGGCATAGGTGATACCGCTGCTGCCCTGGCCCAGAAGGTGCAGAATGCGGTAGCGGCCGTAAACGATGTCGCGGCTGGCTCGGGCGAAGGTCATGGTGGGGGTTTGGGTTTAAAATAGCCTATGTCCATTATGCCGCTGGCCCAGACTGGCTGTGGCTTGAGCCCGTTCCCCTGGCCAGGCCAAAACTGGTCAGTTACAGCCTAAATACAAACTAAAATCTTTGGTTACCAGGGGTTTAAAGGAGTTGAGAGAATAATCCTGCTGGTTTAGGTGCTCTGGGGGCCTGGGGCCACTAGACTAAGGGCAGTCGTTTAGCCGAGATGCAGTCGTTGACCGATGCGCAAACTACACCCATTCCCCTCACCGTAGACCGCAGAGAGCTGCAAGAGCTAGTGCGATCGCAGCTGCAGGTGCTACTGGAGCAGGGCAATTTGCCGGGGGCCAAGGCGCTCCTGGTGCCGGTGCAGCCTGCGGATATTGCCGAGGCCATTGAGGGGCTGCCCGACACCATGCAGGCGATCGCCTTTCGGCTGCTGGGCAAAGGCGAGGCAATTGAGGTCTACGAAAACCTCGACACCAGCATTCAGCAGGCCCTGATCGAAGACTTCAAACGCCAGGACGTGCTCGATATCGTCGATAAAATGTCGCCCGACGACCGGGCCAGGCTGTTTGACGAGCTGCCGGCCAAATTTGTGCGCAGCCTGCTGTCTCAGCTCAGCCCCCAGGAGCGCGAAGCCACCGCTCAGCTGCTGGGCTACGAGTCAGGCACCGCCGGGCGGATTATGACCCCAGAGTATGTCGCCCTCAAAGAAGGCTGGACGGTGCTGCGTGCCCTCGACTACATTCGCAGCCGCGCCTTCGTCAGCGAAACCATCTATTACCTGTTTGTTACCGACGCCGCCCGCCGCATGACCGGCATTCTCTCGCTGCGGCACCTGGTCACAGGCCAGCCCGAGCAAACCATCGGCGACCTGATGACCCGTGACGTGATCTCGGTACGCACCGACACCGACCAGGAAGACGTGGCTCGCTTGGTGCAGCGCTACGACTTTTTAGCGGTGCCCGTGGTCGATACCGAAGATCGCCTGGTGGGCATCATCACCGTTGACGACCTGATCGACGTCATCGAGGCCGAAACCACCGAAGACATCTACGCCCTGGGCGGCGTGCAGAGCGGCGGCGACAGCTATTTTCAGGCCAACTTGTTTGATGTGGCCCGCAAGCGGGTGGTGTGGCTCTCGATTTTGCTGGTCACCAACACCGTCACCACTGCCGTCATTCGCAGCCAGCAGGATATTTTGCAGCAGGTCGTCGCCCTGGCGGCATTTATTCCCCTACTGATCGGCAGCGGTGGCAACGTAGGGGCTCAGTCATCTACGGTGGTCATTCGGGGCCTCAACACCCGCGAAATTAGCTCTAAACAGGCTCTCTCGGTAATTCGGCGGGAGGCGATCGCGGGTACCGTTCTGGGCCTTATGTTGGGGGCCGTAGTCACCCTGTGGGCCTACCTGCTCCAGGGCAATCTGTCGATCGCCATGACCGTGGGCATTAGCCTAGTGGCTATTTCTATTTTGGCTTCTACGGCGGGCGGCATGCTACCCCTTCTATTCGATGCTCTAAAATTTGACCCGGCGCTGATGTCGGCACCGTTTATTACCACCATTGTCGATGTGATCGGGGTACTGCTCTACCTCACCCTGGCTCGCTATATGTTGGGGCTGGCTTAGGGGCATAATGTTAGCCTCGCTACTTATTTGTTTTAGGATAGGAGGACAAAGGCCGTACTCTGGGTAGGACTTGCCCCTGGGAACCGGGCTTTTTACCCGGCTCTCGATACAAATGTTTACAATGCCGTTTAGATCGCTATAGTTTAGTTAGATCGTCGCAGTTTAGGATTTGTGGCTGTCTATCATTGCAAACTCATTTCAACCTAGCCCAGCCTACCGTTCCGCCTTTTAGCCTCAGCCATTCCTAGACACTATTTTGGGACTATGGATTTAAACGGTTCGCCTACCCTGAACAACCCATCGCTTTCGAGTCCTGATCATCCCGAGCCCTCCGTGCTTCAAAAGATCAAACAAGACCTCAAAAACGATCTAATCGCCGGTTTGCTGGTGATTATTCCCCTCGCTACCACGATTTGGCTGACGATTACGATTTCGGCCTGGGTGGTGCGGCTGCTCACCCGCTTTCCCAAGCAGCTCACTCCCTTCGACGGGCTTAACCCCGTTCTGGTCAATTTCATCAATCTGGTGATTGGTCTATCGGTGCCACTGCTGGCCATTTTGATTATTGGTCTGATGGCCCGCAACATAGCGGGGCGCTGGCTGCTCGATGTGGGTGAACGGGTGGTGCAGTCGATTCCGCTAGCGGGGTCGGTCTACAAAACCCTTCAGCAGCTTCTGCAAACGGTCTTTCAAGATTCCAGCACTCGGTTTCGCCGCGTGGTGCTGGTGGAGTACCCTCGTAAAGGCGTTTGGGCGATCGCCTTTGTGACCGGCGCTATGACAGCCGCCGCCGCCCCCAGTACCTCAAACATGCTGAGCGTGTTTGTGCCTACCACCCCCAACCCTACTAGCGGCTGGTATGCCATCGTGCCCGAAGCCGATGTGGTCAATCTGTCAATTTCCATTGAAGACGCCTTTAAAGTGCTGCTCTCCGGTGGTATTGTCGGTCCCAATCTGGCTTCGGCGGTTCCCCCTGAGCGCATGATGGCCGTCAACAGTGGCGGCGATATGCCCATTTCCCTTGGTCAGGGCAGTGCTGACCTCAACTCCGATGCAGCCAATGCCCCTCAGCAACTTTCCGTCTTGCCCCTGGACGAAGATTGCTAAGATATAGCCTGGTTCTAGCCCGGATATTGGCTTAAAGATAGGCCTCTGGTTGGCAGAGGCGCACTTGCGTCAGGCCAATGCTACTCGGGCCAAACCCCTACACCGCTGCTTCTGGGAGACATTGACTATGCAAGCTCGCCGTATGGCTCGCGAGTTGGCCCTATTGGGCCTCAGCCAGCTTTCTGAGAAGCCTGGCAGGTTAGCCATGGGCGATTTTGAGAAACTGCTGCTGGCCGCCATTCAGACCCTAACCACTGAGGCTAAGGACGCCCTTGAAACCGCCTCTGACGAACTGAAGCGGGGCAATCAGCATTTGGTCGATAGCGGCACCCGCGCCAAGGATGTCGAAAAGGGTCGGGCGATGGTCGAAGATGCGATCGCGCTTACTCAAACCGCCATCAATCGGCTGGCCCACGCCGTCGAACTGCCCGAGTTCATTCGTCTCAGCAACCAGTCTGAGATCGAAGCTTTTGCTCTAGAGCTGCTCAGCAACACCGCTAAGTACCAGAGCGACGTCGATGCCAGACTCGATGAAGCCATGGTGGCCTGGAATCTTAAGCGCCTGGCCCGCATCGATCGCGACATTTTGCGCCTGGCCGTAGTCGAAATGACCTACCTGGGCACCCCCGACCGGGTTGCCATCAACGAGGCGGTAGAGCTAGCCAAGCGCTACAGCGACGACGATGGCTATCGCTTTATCAATGGCGTGCTGCGGCGAGTCGTTAGCCAGGATGACGGAGGCGAAGCGGAAGGCCGCGAGGCCACAGCCGATAGTCCAGTGGTCTAGGCTACTGCTGTGATCAGGCCTGACAACGATACGCCTGACAACGATACGATGACAACATAACGACCAATAATAGTAACGACGTCCGCAAGGTAGCTCTGATATGGCTGGGTTCAACTGGTTTCAGCGCCGTTTTGACAAATCTGACAGCGCCGAGGCTAAATCTAACGCTCTCGACGCTCAAGCCCCTGAAGCCAAGGCTGCCGAAAACGCCAACGAGGCCAGTGCCGCCAGCCCGCCGGTTTCTCCCGACGACTACCTGAAGTGGGCCAAGGCCGCCTACCAGAACATTCAAAAGCAGCAGACCGCAGCCAAAACCGAAGAGCCGATCGAGGAGTCTCTGCCTGAGTCTGAGGCAGAGACGATTAGCCCGTCGCCTGAAACGCCTGAGCCTCAGGCGGCCCCAGCGGTTGATCAGGCCGAGACCGAACCGCCCGAACCTGAGGTGAGCGAACCCTCTAGCGATGAGGCGATCGCTATCCCCGAACTCGCCGCTGGGACCCCTGCTGCCCAGCCTGAGGCGATCGCACCTGAAGCGATCGAACCCGAGACGACCGAGTCCGAAGGGACGGAGTCAGAGGAGCCCGAACCGACTGAGCCTGAACCCGCCGTCCCCGAACTCGCCGCTGAGACCCCTGCTGACCAGCCTGAGGCGATCGAACCTGAAGCGATCGAACCTGAGAAGCCCGAGTCCGAAGTGGCGGAGCCTGAACCCACCGCCCCCGAACCTGCCGCCCCTCGCCCCTTTTGGGCCCAGGCCGAGGCCGAGCGCCAGCAGCGCCTGGCCCAGCTTGAAGCCACCGCTATTGTCGAGCCTGAACCCGAGCCCGTTGCCGCTGCCTCGGTCGCCGCCCCCCCTGAACCCATCCTGCTGGACATTGACCTCGATGAGGCCTTTCTCTGGTCGGCGGAGGTGCTGGCGGCCCAGGGCCGTCGCCCCGACGATATTTCGGCGGAAGAAATTACCTGGCTCAACAAGCTGCGCCAGGGGCTCAACAAAACCCGCCTCAGCCTGGTTAACCAGCTCAAGGCCATTGTCGGCCAGGGGCCGCTCAACGACGATGCGGTGATGGAGATCGAGGCCCTGCTGCTGCAGGCCGACGTGGGCGTGGCCGCCACCGACAAAGTGATTGAGGCGCTGCAAGAGCGCATGCGCCAGGAGGTGCTGCCGCCTGACCAGGCGATCGCCTACCTGAAGTCCATTCTGCGAGATATGCTCGACGCGCCCCTGGGCGAGGCCCACAACCTCACCTTTACCCCTGAAAAAGGCAGCTTCAACATCTGGCTGATGACCGGCGTGAATGGCGCGGGTAAAACCACTACCATCGGCAAGCTGGCCCACATCGCCAAAAAGTCGGGCTATAACACTCTGATTGCCGCCGCCGACACCTTCCGCGCCGCCGCCGTCGAGCAGGTTAAGACCTGGGGTGCCCGCAGCGATGTAGACGTGATCGCCAACCCCGGCCAAAATACCGACCCGGCGGCGGTAGTCTACGATGCGATCGCGGCCTCCCAGTCCCGCAACATCGAGCTGCTGCTGGTCGATACCGCCGGTCGCTTGCAAAACAAGAAAAACCTGATGGACGAGCTGGCGAAGATTCGTCGCATTGTCGATAAAAAAGCCCCCGATGCCCAGGTCGAAGCCCTGCTGGTGCTCGACGCTACCCTGGGGCAAAATGGTCTGCGCCAGGCCGAGGTCTTTGCCGAAGCGGCCAATCTCAGCGGTGTGGTGCTGACTAAGCTCGACGGTACCGCCAAGGGCGGTGTGGCCCTGGCCGTAGTTGAGCAGCTGGGCCTGCCGATTCGCTTTATCGGCGCTGGTGAGGGCATCGAAGACCTGCGGCCCTTCTCCAGCTACGAGTTTGTCGAAGCCCTGCTGAGCGGTTGAGGCTTCAGGGCGAATAGAACACCAGTGACGGATTCGGTCTGCTTCAGCAGATCGGGTGTGAACTAAATTGGCAACATTGTCTGAGCCACTGTGTTTAAGCCAAATGAAGCAATCATGCCACCAGAGGCGTAGTTAATCCACCGCAAGAACTTCTGCTGAAGGTGGAGCTTGAGTTTCCAGCAGAGGCTACAAAAGAACAGCCACCAGATCACTTCGCTGATCAGTACGCCCAACGCAAAGGGCATTGGATTGTAAAATCCAGGTGAGCCAAGGTGTTGTAGCCAATTTAAGACGAACACTGGAAAGGTTAAATCGGGCAGGGCCAAAACAAAAGCAAGAAGAAAGGCTGAGCAGTAGCAGCGGCGGTAGTTTTTGCGCGTAGACCCGCTGGCTATCTTGGACGGTCGAATTAGGGCAATTCTAACTCCCAGATAGCAGAGGAATACGCCGCTTAACGCCTGTAGCCAGATGTGATAATCACTCAAGACATCTGCAATCGAATTGATGCCTATGACTACACCAAGGCTATAAAGCGCGATCGCACTGGCACTGCCCGCTCCTGATATGACGCCGGAAAACCAGTTCTCTGCCAATGTTCGGCGCATGCACAGGATGGCAACCGGGCCAATGGGGGCTGCATAAAGTAGGCCGATCGTAAATCCCTTGAAAAAGCTAAAACCCATAGCGCGCTCCCTGATCAACATTAGGTGCGCAATACCCAATAGAGGTTTGCAATTCTGATGGATACTTTTGCTGCTCAATATACTAACTGAAAGTCCACAAGCTAAAGTTTAATTTTTGTTGGCGTTGTCCCAGTCTGGTTGCCACAAGCCTTATTTAAAGAGGGTTTTAGAAAATCCCCATGCTGATTAATTTGACGATCTGCTTAATGCTTTGCAAAAAATGAGCGGCGGATTTGCCGATTAGGGTTCACATTTCTCAAGGACGGCTAGAGTATAACAACGGTATATCGAAAGTGATTTGTTAGGCTGGGGAAAAAACTAGTTATGGTCGATGGGCCT
>JBARVK010000564.1:0-3847 GCA_049646225.1 Nodosilinea sp. | reverse complement strand
CTAGGGTACTTCTTTTACACTCTAATTTTGGCAGCTACGCGGAACAGCGTGAATTAATAGGTTGATTCATTGGGGTGCGATCGCGGCAGTCAGAGGGCAGCAATCAACACATAGTTGAAGCGGGCTGAGGCCAACACGGGGACAGCGAACGAGCCTATAGTCGTCGCTCAACGGTCGATAGTAAAGACGGATTGATCTACGTCATGATGGCGCCGCCCATGAGCTTTTCGTAGCGGCGCTGGAGTTCTTTCGCCAGCCTGGGCCAGCGGCTGAGAGCAGGGTCTTCCTTCAGCATGGCTTCCGCCGCTTCCCGCGCCAGCATTAGCACATCTTGATCATCCATGAGACTCGCCAGGGCAAAGTCGGGTAGACCCGATTGGCGGGTGCCCAGTACTTCCCCAGGGCCGCGAAACCGCAGGTCCATTTCGGCAATGAAGAAGCCATCCTGGGACTGCTCCAGCACCTTGAGCCGCTGGATTGCCTGTTCGTTTCGGCTGCTGCTGAGCAAGAGGCAAAAAGACTGCGCGGCCCCTCGACCAACGCGCCCCCGCAGCTGGTGAAGCTGGGACAGTCCGAACCGCTCGGCGTGCTCAATCAGCATCACCGAGGCGTTGGGCACATCTACGCCGACTTCTACCACCGTAGTCGAAACCAGAATGTGCGATTCCTGGTTACGAAAGGCGGTGATCGCCGTGTCTTTCTCGGCGGAGGACATGCGTCCGTGAAGTAAACCAACGGTGAACTCAGGGAAGATCACCTCAGCCAGTCGCTGATGCTCCTCCACAGCAGACTTCAAATCCAGCTTTTCGGATTCTTCGACGAGGGGCAGCACCACGTATACCTGACGCCCCTGGGCAATCTCACGCTTAATCAGGTCGTAGGCGTGGGTTCGTTCTTTGCTGGTCAGCAGCGTAGTTTGAATCGCTTTGCGACCGGGCGGCAGCTCATCGATCTGGCTGACATCCAGATCGCCGTGCATGGTCAGCGTTAGGGTGCGGGGAATGGGGGTAGCCGTGAGGGTGAGGACGTGGGGGTTGGCGCCCTTTTGGGTCAGCCGGGCCCGCTGCTGCACGCCAAATCGATGCTGCTCGTCGATCACCACCAAGCCCAGATCGCGGAACTGCACCGGGTCTTCGATCAGAGCGTGGGTGCCGACCAGGACTTTGAGTTCAGCGGTGGCTAGCTCCCCCAGCAGTTTGCGGCGCTTGGCGGCGCGGGTGGAGCCGGTGAGCAGTTCGACTGGCAGGTGTAGCTGGTTAAACCATTCCACCAGCTTACGATAGTGCTGTTCGGCCAGTACCTCGGTAGGGGCCATCAGGGCGGCCTGGTAACCCGACTGAATAGCAGCCAAAATTGCCACCACGGCGACGACGGTTTTACCGGAGCCCACATCGCCCTGCACCAGACGGTTCATGGGTATGGGGGTTTGCAGGTCGGCCAAAATGTCGTTGACCACTCGCTGCTGCGCCCCGGTTAGGCTAAACGGAATGACGTTGTAAAACTGATTAATCAGTTCCCCAGTAGGGGTCAGGGTAATGGCGGTTTGCTGAGCCTGTTGCTGCTGGCGGCGGCGCAGCAGACCCAGCTGCAGGTAGAAAAATTCGTCGAATACCAGGCGGCGGCGGGCTTTGGCCAGGTTCTCTTCGTCGTCGGGAAAGTGGATTTGGGCGATCGCATCCCCTACCCCAATCAGCTCGTACCGCTGGCGCAGGTCTACGGGCAGCGGATCCTGTAATTCTGCAACAGCGGGCAGAGAAGCCGCCACAGCCTTTCGCACCAGATCTGCCGCGACACCCTCGGTCAAAGAATACACCGGCACCATGCGGCCAATGGTGAGCGATTCAATGCGATCGCCCAGACTGTCCAACACCTCCAGGTGCGGATCGTCAAGGGTGACGCCAAACTTGCCCTGTTTCACCAGGCCCGAGGCCGCCACAACGGCCCCCTGGGGGTACTGGCGCTTTTGCTGCTGCTGCCAGCTAGGAGTAGCGTAGCGGTTGCCGGGGTAAAAGCGGTTCAGCTTGAGGGTGCCGCTGCCGTCGGAGAGCTGTAGCTCAAAGATAGTAAGTTTTTTGTTGCGGGGGCTAGTAAAACAGTTGACCCGCTTGACGCTGCCGACAATCGTGACTGTTTCGCTCGGTTCTAGATCGCGAATTTTGACCTGCTGGGCATAGTTGATGTGGTCGCGGGGGTAGTAAAAGAGCACATCCTGCACGGTAAGCAGGCCTAGCTTAGCGAGCCGTTCACTATTTTTGGGGCCAATGCCCTTCAGATAGGTAACCGGCTGATCGAGGCCAAAGCGAGAGCTGCCGGTGCCGTTGGCCTCTGCTAGCTGAGTGGTTTTTGGGGTAGCTTTGGATGACTTAGATGTCTTGGCAGCGGTAGATTTTTGAACGTCTGTAGTGCTACCTTCTCGAGTCCGTACGGATTTGGTCTCGGCAAACGTTTCCAGCAGGCGCTGGGTGCCGTAGAGAAAGCGACGGGTCTCGGCCACCAGATGCTGGCGCTGAGCGAAGCTGAGATCGCGGTAGCCCTCGTACTTACCCGCCAGTGCCCGCCAGGACTGCTGCTGGTCAGTCGGCAACACCGCTGGTGGCTGCTGCAGGCTATCGCGCAGAAACTCGCTGAAGCTCTGCTGCTTACCCACCAAGTTGTTGAACCCGCTCTCGGCCTCGACCGAAAGCGCCCGCTGGAGCCTTACCCAATCAGCTGGAGGGGACTGTGTCTCGGTCATAGGTTCTCCCCTACCCTACCGGGAAGTGTCGTCGTACCAGACCGAACGCCAGGCTTGCTCGGCCTGGGCGATCGCTAGCTCGCGCTCCGCCCGCTGGTACTGCTTACCCAGCTTGCGCAGCCGCCCCACTGCGGTTCGCAGCTTGCCGCGCCAAAGGGCCGACTGCACATCGGCAAATTCAATATCGGCCAGGCGCAGGTGAATGGCGGCCAGATGAGTCATCGCACCTTCTAGCGCTTCGGCATCATCTTCAGAAATTTCAGTCATCTCGACTTCGGTTCCATCGCTGTCTAGTTCAGCGCGATCGAGCTCGGGGGGAACATCGCCCGCCATCGCCACCAGCACATTCATGACATTGGGAACCGAGTGCCCCTTCGGAATCGCCATATCGGCATCAGAGGCTACCTCTAGCACCGACTCAGGTAGGTCGGGAATAACGTTTGCTCTGCGAAGAACATTGTTGGCCTTTTTAGACACCCGCTCTAGCACCCGGCGAATCATCTGCTCCAGAATGAGGTGATGTTTGGCCACCAGCGTGGGCGTGAGCGGGTCGCCAGTAAAGGGGCGATCGCTAAAGGTCTCTTCTGTCTCATTCGCCATAGCCGCCAAAATCACCGACTGTACCAGCGCTTTAGGGTCAACCCCTGAAGCTGTGGCTGTGAGGTCATCTTCGCTGTCTGCGGCTGATTCGCCTGGGGCTACCGCTGAGGATTCATCTGAGGGGAGGGGAGAAGGGTCTAATCCAGCGAGAAAATCAGGGGCGATCGCGTCTTCCGCTGCCCCCTCATCCTCTGAAGAGGCCAACTGATCCCCATCCCCATTCACCCTGGGCTCTGTCGAGTCCTCCGCAAATTCTGACGGCTGAGTCAACGAGGCAAGAGCAGCTTCTAAGCGGTTGAGATCCTCAGGGTTAAGGCGCTGGGTTAGATCGATTTCTGGCTCAGCTTGATCGGGCTCCATTAATTGCTGAAGCCATTTTTGTGCCTCCTGTCCCAGATTTTGCACTGCCTTTTGCAGTCGAGCGCGATCGCTGACGGTCAGCGCCAAAAAATCGTCGGGGTAGATTTGCGTACAGAGGTGGTAGGTAGCCATAATCACCTGTCGCCGCATAGC
>JBARVK010000563.1:0-14307 GCA_049646225.1 Nodosilinea sp. | reverse complement strand
CGACAATGTTGGGAGGAGCAACGCTAAACGCCTCTATCGGCAAGCGAAGATTGCGGCTGGCCACTCGGTTAGCGTAGCTCGGCAGGTCAGCTAGCAGCTGCGCCGTCAAGGGCTGTAGATCACTGGGGCAGCGATCGGGGGGCCGCAGGTAGGGAGCGTCTGGGCGTGGGGGGGCATCTTGGCCCAAACTCCCAGATGGGGCAATTAGCGCCGCTATCCCCAGCCCCAGGGGCAACAGTAATCGGCACACACACCCAGGCACTAGGGAACGATCGCGGCAGAGCATTCTTCGCAGATACGGCTAAAGGCAGCAGCGGGGTCAGGGGCAGCCGTAATCGGACGACCGATGACCAGGTAGGTTGCTCCCGCCTGGAAGGCTAGCAGGGGAGTGAGGGTACGACGCTGGTCTTGGCTGTCGGCCCAGGTAGGGCGCACCCCAGGGCACACCAGAGCAAAATCGCTGGGTAAAAAGCGCCGCAGCTGACTGACCTCCTGGGGTGAGCAAACCGCGCCCTGAAGACCGCTGTCTTGGGCCAGCCGAGCCATTTGCAGCACATAGCTGGTTGAGTCAAGGGGAATTTTTAGCTCCTCAGCCAGAATATTGGGGGCAATGCTGGTCAGCAGCGTTACCCCCAGCACGAGGGGGGGGACAACACCGGCTGCGAGCGCGCCGGCGATCGCGGCAGTTTGAGCGGCCACCAGCGCCTCCTGCCCCGCCGCCGTATGAACGGTGATTAGGTCCACACCGTAGCGGCCCACTGCGGCACAGGCGCCCGCCATAGTATTGGGAATATCGTGAAACTTAAGGTCGAGGAATACCCGCTTTTGCCGCGCCTTTAGAGCCTGAATCAGCTCTGGCCCAGCACTGACGAACAGTTCTAGCCCCACTTTCCAAAAGCTCACCTGGGGCAGCGCTTCGACTAACGCCAGGGCAGCAGCAGCAGAGGGCACATCCAAAGGCACAATGATGCGCTGGTCAACAGTCATAGACACACCAGGGCAAAGGTTAGACAGGTTTTACCAGCATTAGAGTTTGGCCAAACTCCACGGGCTGAGAATTTTCAACCAAAATCTCGACAATTTCACCGCTAACCTCAGCCTCTAGCTCATTCATGAGCTTCATAGCTTCGATGATACAGACCGTCTGCCCGGTGCTGATCCGATCGCCTACGCCCACAAATGGATCCTCATCAGGGGCCGGAGAGCGGTAAAACGTGCCTACCATCGGAGAGTTGATGGCGATTAAATCACTGCCCTTGCCCGGAGGCGCAGCAGCAGGTGGGGTCGAGGCCGGGGCTGTCTCAACGACGGGCGCAGGAGCACTGATCACCAGGTCTTGTCCGGCCCCTACACTCACAGGTGCCGCCGCCACGGTAGCGCCAGGTTTGCGGAGGGTGAGCTCAAAATCCGAACTCTTCAGGGTAAGCTCAACAATATCGCTCTGGCTGAGGGCAGAGACTAATTCTCTCAGGTCGGTGACGCTTAGTTCCACGGCGTAAATCTCATACGGTCTAATTAGAAATCAATAAAAGCATGGGACGGCCCGGTTGCACCGGAGGCAGCTCAGGTCTTTTGACGGCAGTACACAACGGTAAAGCAGAAAACCCTACTCGCGCCCTAGGTAGGTATCGGTGCGGGTATCGACTTTGATTTTTTCACCGATTGAGATAAACAGCGGCACCATCACCTGGGCGCCGGTCTCGAGAATAGCGGGCTTGGTACCGCCAGTTGCCGTATCGCCCTTAACACCAGGATCGGTTTGGGTGACCTCTAGCACGATGGAGTTGGGCAGTTCAACCTCTAAAATCTGGCCATTCCAGCTCACCACGCTGACCGGCATTTCCTCTTTTAAATATTTCACCTGAGAACCAATTTCGTCAGTGGTCAGACGCACTTCCTCATAGGTTTCCATATCCATGAAGACCAGATCCTCACCGTCGCGGTAGGTGTGCTGCATATCCCGCTTTTCGATGATCGCCTGGGGAACCGTTTCGCCAGCCCGAAAGGTCTTTTCAACGGTGTTGCCAGTTTTGACATTCTTGAGTTTGGTGCGCACAAAGGCGGAGCCTTTACCCGGCTTAACGTGGAGAAATTCGACCACGCGCCAGACGGAACCGTCTAGCTCAATCGAGGTACCGGTACGAAAGTCGTTGCTAGAAATCATGGCGCGAGCTACGGTGGACAGTCTTCATTTGGCATCTCATTTTACCCCCCAACGGCCATTTCCCACAGGATTTTGCCCTGAGCCAAGCCCCTGGCTGGGGGAACCCAAATGCCTCTATTTGGAAGCGTTCCAGAATGTGACAAGATTATAGGGGCGCAGTGCGCTGCAGGACAGAGGCCGTCGTAGGCGGGGAAAATATAGAGTTATGGCCAAAAATATGCGGGCAATTAAAAGACGGCTAGGTTTAGGCTGGAGCACTCTGGCGCGGCTGGGGTGGGGAATGATGGTGGTCATTAGCCTGTGGCTAGGCCCAGCCGCTACCGCCGCCGCCCTGCCGACCGGCCCTCTGGTAGCCTACCTACCGCCGGGCAACGCCATTACCGATGGTCGGGCTCTGCTGCGCTATTCGCTACCGATTGACAATCCCGATATTCGGAATGTGCAGGCCACCCTGGAGGGGCTCTCCGACTGGCTGCGCAGCAAACGCTGGGGACCAATCGGCAAAGATCTCAACAAAGTGGAGCGCACGCTGGTACGCAGCCGAGAATCGATGCTGGCGGCGGTGCCCAGCGGCAAGCGGGCGGCGGCGATTTCCTACCTCGACGACATGGAAGCCCAGCTGGTGCCCCTGCGGGAGGCCGTCGACCAGCGCGATCGCGAAGCGGTGTGGCTCAAGCGAGGGGCAATGCTGGACGATGTTAGTCGGGTCGAAGAGCTAATGGTGCAGGGGTTTCCCTACGAAGTGCCGCCAGAATACGATGCCCTACCCCAGCTCAAGGGTCGCGCTACGGTAGAGATTAAAACCAACAAGGGCACTATGCAGGCCGTCATCGATGGCTATAGCGCTCCGGTCACGGGTGGTAACTTCATTGACCTGGTGCAGCGTGGCTTCTATGACGGCTTAGAATTTAATCGGGCCGAGGACAACTACGTGCTGCAAACCGGCGACCCCGCTGGCCCCGAAGACGGCTTCATAGACCCGAAGACCAAAACCTATCGGGCCATTCCGCTGGAGGTTTTGGTCGAAGGCGACGAGGTGCCGGTCTACGGCACAACCCTAGAGGAAATTGGCCGGTTTTTAGATTCGCCAGTGCTGCCCTTCTCTGCCTTTGGCACCCTGGGCATGGCCCGCCCCAATACCGACCCCAACGGGGGTTCGTCGCAGTTCTTCTTCTTCTTGTTTGAGCCAGAGATGACCCCAGCCGGGCTCAATCTGCTGGACGGGCGCTACGCCGTGTTTGGCTATGTGGTCGAGAACAAAGAAGTGCTAGAGCAGCTCACCCAGGGCGATCGCATTGAGTCTATCGAGGTGATTGCTGGCGCGGAGAACTTGGTAGAGCCAGCCTGATGCTGTTGGCAGAAGCTCGGGTACTACCCTTGAAGGGAGGGGAGCAGGGAAGCAGGGAAACAGAGGAGCAGAAGCGGTGGGCCTATTCACGCCATTGAACGCTTGTCCCCTCACCTGATCTTTTTACAGATTCCTTTGTCTATACCATGAGCGATTCACCAACTATCGCCGAACTAGGGGAGCTGGGGCTACTGCAGCGGCTGTTCCGTTTTTGTCCTGGGGATATGGTGGGCGACGACGGAGCGGTGGTTGCCCTGCCGCCGGATCAGCGCCTAGTGGTCACCACCGACGTGCTGGTGGATGGGGTGCACTTCAGCGATCGCACCACCGCCCCGGCAGACGTCGGCTGGCGGGCGGTGGCTGCAAACCTCTCTGACCTGGCCGCCATGGGGGCCACTCCCATTGGCATTACGGTCGGCCTGAGTCTGCCGGAGCATACTCTCCTGGACTGGGTGGAGGGCCTGTACCAGGGCATGGCCGCCTGCCTCACCCCCTGGAATAGCGTGGTGCTGGGAGGCGACCTCTGCCGCGCCGATACCAAGAGCGTGGCCATTACCGCCCTCGGCAGCGTACCGCCCCGGCGCGCCCTCTATCGCCACGGTGCTAAACCGGGACAGGCGATCGTGGTGACGGGCCTCCACGGCCTGTCGCGGGCGGGGCTTGAGATCCTGCTGCACCCCGAACGGGGCGTGGGGGTAGCCGCAGCCGATCGCGATCGCTGGGTGATGGCCCACCAGCGGCCCCGGCCTCGCCTCGATGCGGTCACCGCCCTTTGGCAGGGGCTTAGCCCTGAGGCCAGCTCAGACTCAGTCGCCGCTATGGACTCTAGCGACGGGCTGGCCAACGCGGTGCTGCACCTGTGTCAGGCCAGCGGGGTAGGGGCCATACTGCGGACAACCGAGTTGCCCCTTGACCCGGCTATAGCGGCCTGGGTAGGGCGATCGCAGGCGATCGACTGGTGCCTCTACGGCGGCGAAGACTTTGAGCTAGTGCTGTGCCTGCCCTGGCCCTGGGCTGAGGCTCTACAGGCCAGGCTGGGAGAGGATTGCGCTATTGTGGGGGAAACCACATCAACCCCAGGGGTTAAGCTGCAGCCAGCTCTAGACACTAGCAATACCACCGATTCCCGCTGGCTCGGCTTTAGCCGGGGGTTTCAGCACTTTGGGTCGGCCCTCCCTTCAGATAGCTAACCCCAACCTCGCCCTAAACAATAGTTTCAAAATGGGTCGGCCCCAGTTCGATGGGGTTTAATAGAGGTTAACCTGGCCAAAAGTCGGATATCGGATCCGAAAATTGTCCATCAGCCCGACCGCTTTTCCCATGACTGCTAACCCTCTGGACGACCTGCGGCCCCTGTGTCGAGACGAGGCAGCCTTTGATCAACTGCGGCAGGTATTGGCTCGGCGCGAGTTAGATCGACGCCACGAAGCTCAGCACACCCAGCGCACCCAGGCTCTAGAGGCCCGACGCCAGGCCGCAGAAGCCGCCAGCCAGGCCAAAAGTCGATTTTTAGCCATGATTAGCCATGAGTTGCGCACGCCGCTCAACGCGGTGCTGGGGTTGTCAGCGCTGCTGTCGCGCCAGATGGTTGGCCCGCTCAACGCCAAACAGGTGGAGTACCTAGACTATATCCACACCAGCGGCGAGCACCTGCTAGCCATCATCAGCGACATTCTTGACCTGTCCAAGGTGGAAGCTGGCCAGGCGAACCTACGGCGATCAGAGGTGTCGCTGCCGGAACTATGTCAATCGTGTCTGGCTATGGTTCAGCCCCGCGCAACCGAGAAGGGGCTGACCCTGGTCTATCGAGGTGCCAGCTCTGTCGACACCTGCCTGGCCGACGAGCGCCGTCTGCGTCAGATGCTGCTTAACCTGCTGTCCAACGCGGTCAAGTTTACCCATCGGGGGCAGGTCACACTGACTGTGCAGCACTGCGACACCTACACCGAGTTCACAGTTGAAGACACCGGCATCGGGATTCCGCCTGAGCAGCTGGAGCAGATTTTTCAGCCGTTTACCCAGGTCGATCATGCCCTCAATCGCCAGTACGATGGGACTGGTCTGGGGCTGGCGCTGACCCGCCAGTTGGCTCAGCTCCACGGCGGTCACCTGCGGGTTGAGTCGGTGGTCGGGCAGGGGAGCCAGTTCGTTTTACGCCTGCCCCGGTCTGGCTCAGGCGATAGCACCGCCTCTACCGACAAAACGGTAAACACGCCGCTGATTGGGGCCAGGGGCCAGCACCTGGTGATCATCGATACTGATCTCGACCACCACCGGGCGCTGGTCGCCTACGTCAGAGCCTGCGGGTGGCGGGTAAACGGCTGTCGCAGCTGGGCCGAGGTGCTGCTGCAGCTAGCGGTGGATAGGCCTCGCCTGCTGATCGTGGGCGATCGCGAAGCCCGCAACCCCGCCCTGACCGCCCACCTACAGCAGCTCAAGTCACCGCAGATGTCGCCACCGATGAAGGTCGCCATCCTGCGTTCCGAAACGACGGTCGAAACTCCTGCGATCGCGTCCTTCGCGTCCCTCGCCGAGGTCGATGCCTATGTTGATGCCTACATCGACCTACCCCTCACCATTCCCAAACTAGAACGGGTGCTGTTGCTTTAGGTGCTTGCGCCCATTCTGGCCTCATACCCAATCCTGTATGGCTACCCCCGATCCCCCTGGGCGAACAGCGACATAGCCATGCAGGTTTAGGCGGTAGCTTGGGCAGGCCCACAGAATTCGATACACTGTTTCGATACACGGGTGAGGCTTAGCCGCCCAGATTTAGCCCATACTTGTCCGATATTACGTTCAGGAACAGCCCCCATGACGTCGGTTTTGCCCCAAGCGGTTTCCTCAACGCCTGCCATTGCCCCTGAAAAGACCCGGCAAACCACGCGCCAGCCGTACCCCAACTATAAGATCATCGTGCTCAACGATGATTTCAACACCTTTGAGCACGTGGCGGAATGCCTGATGAAGTACATTCCAGGCATGGGCAATGATCGCGCCTGGGAGCTCACCAACCAGGTACACCAGGACGGCCAGGCGATTGTGTGGGTTGGCCCCCTGGAGCAGGCCGAGCTGTATCACACTCAACTTAGTCGGGCTGGCTTGACGATGGCACCCCTTGAGAAAGCATAATCAAGGCAGACTGATTAAATCTTTCTTAAAAAGCTCCCCATGACACAAGCCTCGGACGGTCGCCTAGTCTGGAACCACTCCACCCACTTGCCCGGGCTGATTCCCATCCTCGAACGCCTTTTAGAACAGACCGGCATTGGCACCGTTACCCCAGGTGTGATTGCAAACGTCAGGGCCCACTCCCCCGAACTGCGTGTCAAGGTATCGGTGCCCATTCGCGGCGGCTTCAAGCTGATTGCCCGTAAGGGCAAAACCGTACAGGAAGTGTTTGTGCTAACCAACCTAGATAAGCCCTCTCTGGAGGAGGCGATCGCCCAGGCTGTAGAGGCGGCTGGGTGACAGCGGCGTTGCCCCTAGGCTGCGTACAGGAGGGGAAGGCCACCTTCGCCGTCGGCGATGCCTTTTACCGCCCCCAAAGTGCGATCGCCCGAGACCTGGCCGTTTTAGCTGCTGCTGTCTACCGTCAGCACCACGGCCAGCTGCGGGTGCTCGACGCCATGACCGGCTGCGGCGTGCGGCCCCTGCGCTACGGGCTAGAGGCCGGGGCCGAGTTCGTCTGGGCCAATGAGGCCAACCCCGATTTAGCTGACCTGTTGCAGCACAACCTCGCTGCCCTACCCGCCGACACCTGCCGCCTTACCCACCAGGACGCCAACGACGTCTTTTTTACCTGCCACCAGCGGCGCGACCTTTTCGACCTGGTGGATATCGATAATTTTGGCGGCCCCGCCCCCTACGTCAGCACCGGACTGTGGGCCACCCGCCTGGGGGGCCTGCTGTACTTAACCAACACCGATGGTCGCGCCACCAGCGGCCACGACCCCGCCGGTAGCCTGAGAACCTACGGCGCCTGGGCGCGATCGCACCCCGCCGTCCACGAACAGGGGCTGCGGCTGATCATCGGCCATGCCGCCCAGACGGCAGCCGCGCGGGGGTTGGGCATCGAGCCCGTTTTTTCCCTATTTACCGGCCAGGTGCATCGGGTGATGGTGCGGCTGGTGCATAGGCCCACCCTGAGCGATGCCACCTATGGCTTTCTCAGCTACTGCCACGGCTGCGGCCACTTTCAATCGGTAGACTGGCGGCACCTGAATCGCACCGACTGCCCCTGTAGCACGGAGGATGCCCCCATAGTCAGTGGTCCTCTGTGGCTGGGGCCGCTGCACGACCCGGCTACGCTGGCAGAGATGCAAGATTTAGCAGACCGCTGGGGCTGGCGATCGCAGGCCAGGCGGTTAGACATCATGGCCCAGGAAACCGATCTACCCCCCTACTACTACCCCCTGGGCGAAATCGGGCGCCGGGGCCAGATGGATATCCCCAACCGCGATCGGCTGATTACGGCCCTGCAGGCCCAAGGCTACCGCGCGGCGATACCGTCGATGGATTGGCAGGGGATTAAGACGGATGCTGCATTGAGAGATTGTGTAGCGATCGCCCAGGACATCAGGGATGGCCCATGCAGTCCCAAGGCTAGCCGATCCATCTTTGCAACTGGTGGTTGATCGGCCCCTTTAGGCTGCTAGCCGCGATCGCCAGATCGGCACGCTGCTGTTTGTCGGCGCAGTTGTCGATCCGAGGTAGAGGGATGGAGGGGTAGGCGGGTGGAAAGGGCATGTTCTCTCGCCAGTGCTCCTACATTCCCGCGCCCCCACGCTCCCCTCACGTCCCGCCCCGTTCCTCCAGCAGCCGCTGCCAGTCGGCGTCGATCTTGTCTTTCTGGGCTACCTCTTGCTCGGTGAGGTCGGTCTCGGTGGTATAGGCCAGGTTGTCGGTGCCCAGCACCGTTTGGCCGGTGAGGGTTTCGGCAAAGGCGAGCTTTTCGCGGGTTTCACCATCGAGCTGGTTCAGCGCTTCGGCTCGCTGCTCGCGCTCGGCGTTGCGGGCCTCAATTTTGCCATTTTGCCGCTGCACCCAAAAGTAGCGCACCAGGGGAATGGCTAAAAACGCCGCGCCATAGCCCAGCAGCACCCAGTACAGCGAGTTGGCCAAAGCCACAATGCCACCCAGCTGCGCCACTAAAACCTGGTCTTGCAGCAGATTGCCCAGCACCAGCGCCCCAATCAGGTTGGCACCCCCCAGGCCGGTGGCCAGCATAATCTGCCCTGAGGTGGCCTGACTAAACCGCCGCGGCAGCTCGCGCAAAAACTTGGGCGGGGTAAAGCGGCGACGCTCGTTGGCGGTCACCTGTAGCTCTGGAAACTGGTACACAATGCCGCCCTGGGGGCTGACCTGGGGCACCCCATTAAACCGACTCAGCACAGGCACCATGAAGTCTTCTAGGTCGCGATTCCAGCCCTGGCCCAGGTCGTCTAGAAAGGGCATGATTTGCTCAGCGACGACCGCGCCACCATTGGCCTGGATGACCTGGGCAATGCTCTGCCAGCGGCGATCGCCAAGGTCGGCATTGGGGTCGCCATCGCCAAACAAGAACGAGAATATGGCCTCTAAAAAGTTCAGCTCGCTCTTGGGGCGATGCTGGCGACGGCGATCGCTGCGGGGATCAAACAGCCAAAATATGTCGGGCCCCAGCCAAAGGCGCGGCATGAAGATCATGCCGCCGCCGCCGCGACTGCCGCCGCCAAACCCGCCGCCGCCGTTGTTGTCATCTCGACTGGCGCTGCTGGCCGCGATCGCCAGTACGGTAATGGCCACCACAATCAGCACCAGCGACAAAATCAGCAGAACGCCAAAGGAAATGCGGATCAGGTAAAACAGCACCCGCCACACTTTTTCCCAGGCCGCCTGCCACCTGAGTCGCCAGGATTTGCTCCACAGCACCGCCTGAATATTTTTAGGAAAGACGTAGGCGATTTCGCCCGACTCAGCCACTTGCAGGTGAGCCTGCACATCGGAAGCCAGGGCCAGTATCCCCTGCTGAGCCTCCATCAGAGGAAGACCGGCCTCGGCGGCCACATCCCCAACGGTGACTCGATAGCCCAGACGCTCTACCGCCTGAGTAATAGTCTGTGTTTGCGCCACTGCTTGCGCCATAAGAAACCGAACCCCCTGGGCTCTAACGACCGCACAACCAACGGTTGCATCTACAACCAGTATAGGAAGGGCGATCGCGAATTACAGGGGGCAGTTACCGTACCAGAGAGTTAAGTAGACCGTGCCACGGCACGGTCTACTTAACTTTTACCTAACACCTGGTCGCGAATGGCGGCAATATCGCCTAGCAGCTCTTGCCGATTAGAGGCCTTGAGCAGGTAGCGGTAGAGGAACCAGCCGCTGTAGATCAGCCCGATTAGCTCAAAGGTGGGAGCCAGCAGGGGGAAATCGTTGATGGCATCGAGCAGAGCCAGCACCAGCTTGACAGCAATAATAGCGGCGATAATCAGGCCCACTGTCACAATGGGTCGACGGTAGCGCTTAAAAAATACAGACACGTAGTCAGGCAAGTCGCCCAATAGCGCAGACACCTTTTCCCATACCTGCTGCACCTGGCGGGTCGCCTCATCCCCCAAGGCGCCAGCGGTAGTTTCTGTTGTATCTACCTCGATGACTGGCTGCTCCGGCTCTGTGTACGCCGTATCTGATTCAAATTCTGTACTCATGACGGATTATCCCACGGGCTTAGGTAAGGTCTAATGGAAAATTACGACATAAGAATACACCTAATTCTCCCCAACCGTTAGGAGTGTTATAGACTGAAACCGCGCAATCTTCAATTTTTTTTGGCCTGGCGCCAGGGGCGGGGGCAGCTCAGCCAACGGCCAACTATTCCCCCGAGAACCCTTCTAGAGAATCTAAATACTTGTAAAGCCGTTGACGATCGACCACAAAGCCAGGGTCGGGCATATCCCTGGGGTCTCTGCGGCGCGACGGGGTTGACCACCGAATAAAACCGCCCTGACGGCGGCGATCGCCCGTCCGATCGTTAGAATATGGGGATGTCATTGACGCTCTCGTTTCAGCCCCACTACTATGGCATATCCCACCGATCCCAGGAGTGAATTAGCCCTATCGAAACGGTTTACGGAAATTTAAAGGGTCTCAAACCCAGCCAGCTCAAGCAGTTGCAGCGTCTTTACCACCAGCGGCTGCCGGGCGACTGCGTGGTGACGCCCGAGTTTGCCCAGCGGCTGGCGGCGGTTAGCACCGACATCGACAGCCCCCTGTGCGCCTACGTCAACCGCCGAGGCCAGGTGATTCGCGTCGGAGTCGGCACCCTGCGGCAAACCCAAATTCCGCCCTCAGAGCTGCCGCGCTACGGGGCCGAGCGCCTCAGCGGCATTCGCTGCATTACCACCCAGTTTGAGCCAGACCCGCCCAGCGAGGCCATTCTCACCACCATGGCCCTACAGCGCCTCGACGTGCTGGCGGTGCTGGCCCTGACGGGCACCGGCTTTACCCGCCGGGGCGGCGGCGCGACGGGCTACATTCAGAGTGCCTACCTGGCTCACCTGGTGCCCCACCCCGAGCAGCGCTGGCTGGTGTCTGAGCCCACCGACCTAGACAATCTGGCCCAGCAGGACTTTCTGGCCCTGGCCGAGGGGCTAGAGGCCGAGTTTAGCCGCGCCTTTACGGCCTTACAGGTAGAAGATGACCGCGATCGCGTCCTGGTGGTGGGCCTGTTTACCAATAACCAAACCCCCGACCACTTCCAGACCCGGCTGGAGGAACTGGAGCGCCTGGTCGACAGCGCTGGCGGCGAAGTGCTCGAAACCCTCTTTCAAAAGCGGCCTCGCCCCCACCCTCAAACCGTGCTGGGGGCCGGTAAGGTGCAGGAAGTAGCCCTGGCCGCCCAAACCGTCGGCGCTAACCTGGTCGTCTTCGATCGCGATCTGTCGCCCATGCAGGTGCGCAATTTAGAAAACCTGGTGGGCATTCGCGTCGTCGATCGCACTGAGCTGATTCTCGATATCTTTGCCCAGCGGGCCAAGAGCGGCGCGGGCAAGCTCCAGGTCGAGCTGGCCCAGCTCGAGTATCAAATGCCCCGGCTGAAGGGGCGCGGCCAGGCCATGTCGAGGCTGGGGGGTGGCATTGGCACCCGAGGCCCCGGTGAAACCAAGCTAGAGACCGAGCGCCGCGCCATTCAGCGGCGGATTCAGCGGCTCCAGCAGGAGGTCAACCAGCTCCAGGCCCATCGCGCCCGCCTGCGCCACCGCCGCCAGGATGACAACCTGCCCTCGATCGCCGTAGTGGGCTACACCAACGCAGGCAAATCTACTCTGGTCAATACGCTAACCAATTCTGAGGTTTACGCCGCCGACCAGCTCTTCGCCACCCTCGACCCCACCACCCGCCGCTTGGCCATCACCGACCCAGAGACGAACGAAACCACCCAGCTGGTGGTCACCGACACCGTGGGCTTTATCGAAGAGCTGCCCGCCTCGCTGATGGATGCCTTTCGCGCCACCCTCGAAGAGGTGACCGAGGCCGACGCCCTGCTGCACGTAGTCGATGTGTCACACCCCGCCTGGCAGGATCAAATTCACTGGGTGATGCAGATTCTCAAAGACATGCCCATCGTGCCGGGGCCGATGCTGCTGGTGTTTAACAAAGCCGACCGGGTTAGCAGTGAAACCCTGGCGATCGCCCGGTCAGAGTACCCCAACGCCCTGTTTATCTCCGCCACCGAGCGCATGGGCCTGGAGACGCTGCGGCAGCGACTGCTGCAGCTGATCGACTACGCTGTGACGGTCTGAGCCTGTACCTCAGCAACCAGATCGGAAATGGCGTGAGCTATGGTAGGAAAGCTACTGTAGATGCCCTGCGAAGACACCATTCCCCATGCTGCCCATACACGAAGCCCAGTCTCAGTTATCCGAGCTGATTGAATCGGTGAGTCAATCCCATCAGCCGATTGTGATTTCTAGTCAGCACGGTAATGCTGTCCTGCTGTCGGAATCGGACTGGAATGCCGTGCAAGAAACGCTTTACCTGTTGTCGATCCCAGGCATGCGAGAGTCGATCAGAGCAGGGTTAAATACCCCAGTCGAAGATTGTGCACAGGAGCTAGATTGGTGACTTGGCAACTGGTTTACACCAAACAAGCTCAGAAAGATGCTAAGAAACTTACGGCTAGCAATCTCCGCCACAAAACACAAGAATTACTGGATATCATTCAGGGCAATCCCTATCAAAATCCACCCCCCTACGAAAAGCTCGTTGGCGATCTTGCAGGAACCTATTCACGCCGAATTAACATTCAGCATCGCCTCGTTTACGACGTTATAGAGGCTGAAAATACTGTAAAAATTCTGCGCATGTGGACTCATTACGACTGAGTGTAGTATCTCTTGAAATCGTGTGGGAGAGTTAGCGGGTGCCCGACCAACCCATTAAGCGCAACGTGCGCCGCTACGAGCAAGACTGGTTCAGGCTACTGTTTCGGGTCCGGGGATCGGTGATCCCGGCGGTGATGCCCCGGGTGCTGCTGTGCGCGGTCTTTTCGGTCGGCATTTTGCTGCTGCACAGTCAGGGCTGGCCGCTGTCGTCGCCCATTTTAGGCACGCTGGTGCCCAGCATCGTGCTGGGGCTGCTGCTGGTGTTTCGCACCAATACTTCCTACGAGCGGTTTTGGGAGGGGCGCAAGCTGTGGGGCAGCGTGGTCAACCAGACCCGCAACCTGGCCCGGCAAATGTGGGTGGCGATCGCCGCGCCTGAACCTGAAAATCAGGAGGCCAAGCTGGCCGCCGTGCGCCTGCTGCCCGCCTTTGCCGTGGCCATGAAGCTGCACCTGCGCGGCGAAGCCCCCAACAGCGAACTGGCCCGCTTACTCACCGTCGACCAGTTCACCAAGCTCCAGGGCATGAATAACCCACCCCTGGAAATCGCCTTCTGGATTGCCGACTACCTGCAAACCCAGCAGGCGCGGGGCAATCTCAACGTCTACCAGCTCACCTACAGCCTGGAAACTCTAGACGGTCTGGTCAACGCCCTGGGCGGCTGCGAGCGCATTCTCAAAACGCCCATGCCGGTGGCCTACAGCATTCACCTGAAGCAGCTGCTGATGCTCTACTGCCTGGCGCTGCCCTTTCAAATGGTGGATTCGGTGGGCTGGGCGACGCCTTTTTTGGTGGGGTTGATCAGCTTTGCGGTGTTTGGCATTGAGGAGATCGGCATTGAGATCGAAAACCCCTTTGGCCACGACCCCAACGACCTGCCGCTGGATGCGATTTGCCAAACCATGCAGCGGAATATTGAGGATTTGATCTCGCTGGTGCCGGGTGGTGAGAGATAGCCCTCTCCCCCAGGGACAGCTCAAGATCTAAGGCTGAATGTGGAGCGATCGCCGGATGACGTCTGCCCAAACATGGCTAGGCATTAGCGCGACGCTGCTTGCGAGATTTGCTGCTGCCTAGGGCAGAGCCACCGGCTCCGCCAATCCCCACTCGCCCTAACCCCAGCAGGCCAATGCCCATGACCACCAGGTTACTGGTGCTGGACAGGCTGGCTTTGGTGAGGCTGGATTTTGCATTTTGCTTGAGGGTTTCGGCCTGGGTGTCAATGGCTTGCAGAGCCTGGGCAAAGTCGTCGGGGGTGACGTTGGCGGTGATTTCTGGGTTGTTGCGCCCTTGTTCTACCTGGGTTTGTAGCTGGGTTGCTTCTTCGCCAATGCGGTCGATGGTTTGTGTTTGCAGTACCAAACCGTCACGAATGACGAGAATGCTCGACAGCAAAAATGCCACGCCCACCGCTAGAGCCGCATAGG
>JBARVK010000562.1:0-8257 GCA_049646225.1 Nodosilinea sp. | reverse complement strand
GGAATGACAGACAGCGACTCCATTGCGGGGAATGTCCTCATAATGATGGCTACGGCTATACCTGACGGTCAACTCCAATGGTTGATGTTCCCGGTGTAGACCAAGGCTCCCCAGTCGCGCGATTGGGGGGCCTTCTTCGTATCTCCTATACCTCCAGGGTCAGCTGCACATAGTCGGGCTCTCCAATCGGTTCCAGGTTGGAAATCGTCAGCCCCAGCAGGCGCACGGGCTGGCCGCGATTACAGTGGGCTAGCAGCATCTCCTCCGCCCAGGCCAACAGCGGCGACTCGGGACCAATGGCGGCCACAAACGTGCGGCTGCGGGTGATCTGTCGGTAGCTGGCGTACTTGACCTTGAGTGTGAGGGTGTGGCCCCGGCGGTGCTGCTCCCGCAGGCGGGCAATCACCTCATCGGCAATCCGCTCTAGGGCCGCGGTCATTGCGGCGATGGTGGTCAGGTCGGGCGAGAACGATCGCTCCGCGCCGATCGATTTGCGAATGCGGTTGGGGTTGACGGGGCGATCGTCCTGGCCGTGGGCTATGCGGTAGTAAAATCGCCCCGCTTTGCCAAAGTGCCGCACCAGGTCGGCCTCGGCCCACTGACCCAGATCGGCTCCGGTCGCGATTCCCAGAGCGTGCATTTTGCGGGCGGTCACCTGGCCAATGCCGTGAAATTTTTCAATCGGTAGAGCCGCCGTGAAAGCAATCGCCTGCTCCGGCAAAATCAGGGTCAGGCCGTCGGGTTTTTGGTGGCCGCTGGCCATCTTGGCCAAAAATTTGTTGATGGAGACCCCTGCCGAGGCGGTGAGCTGGGTAGTCGCGAGAATGTCAGCCTTGATCTGGCGGGCTAGCACCAGGGCCGAGGGTTCGTCTAGGTGGTTGGTGGTGACATCCAGATAGGCTTCATCCAGCGATAGCGGCTCGACTAGGTCGGTGTAACGGTGAAAAATCTGGCGGATTTGTTTCGAGACGTCTTTATAGACTTCAAAGCGAGGGCGGGCAAAGATTAGCTCTGGGCAGTGCTGCACCGCTAAGCGGGCCGGCATGGCCGAGTGAATGCCGTACCGACGGGCTTCGTAGCTGGCGGCGGCTACGGCCCCCCGCTGCTCGGGTCGACCGCCCACCACCAGGGGTTTGCCTCGGTATTCAGGAAAATCTCGCTGCTCTACGGAGGCGTAGAACGCATCCATATCAATATGCAGGATCTTTCTCATAGACCAGCCATAGCGCAGGGAACAGCCGGGGTGCAAACCCGGATGGCGGTTATACCCCACTGGAGCAGGGGGCTTTCCCTCCTGTGGAACAGCTGGGTTAACCGCGATGATTTTAAGTATAGAAAGCAGGGAGTTAACGTTATGCCCACCTGGCCATCGTCGTCTCAGCGACCCTACGCAGCGTCAGTTTGGGGATTGGGGGCCGCCCAGGCTCAAATGGATGCGATCGCCGCTGCTCTGATGCCTGTTGGAGTTTCGCCATCGGGCCGGATGCAGGTGCCCTCGGTGGAGATTGAAACCACCGCCGATGCTGTAGTGGTGACGGCATTTTTGCCGGGGGTCGACCCCCAGGCCGTGCAGGTGCGGGCCACCCCAACTGCGATTACCTTTTCGGGCCAGCAGCAGTCGGGCACCCGCAGATCTCTACTGCAAAGCGTTGGCATCAACTACTTTCACCAAACCGTACCCCTGCCCGAACGGGTGATCGATCGCCAGGTCCAGGTGGCCTACCGCCAGGGGGCGATTGTTGTCACCCTGCCCAGACACAAGGGCTGGGGCCAGCGCCTGGCTGTGGGCGGCCAGCGCCTGCGCCACACCCTGGGGCAATCCCTCAAAACCCTGGGCCAGCGTATCCTAGAAGATCGGTAACAGAATCTAAAGCCTAGGTAAGAAAAAGCGTTGACTGTCACCATCTGATCGACACTGGAGTTACGACAAGACCTAGGATTGGTTCCCTCTATGAGTGACTTCGACGATTTTTTGCGCCACAAGTACGCCTACGTGGCCATTGGTGAATTTAAGCCCGGCTGTTTTAGCGAAGCCCGCCAGCTCTACGAAAAGGCGGTGTCGACCTATACTGAGGGTTTTCAAGGCGCTTACCTGCTGCAGGAGCCGGGCAGCGATCGCGGCATTGCCATTATTCTCTGGGACAGCATCGAGAATATGGACGGCCACCAGGACGCCGTTTATCAGCAGACCCTAGGCAAAATTGCCCACCTGTTTGAAACGCCGCCGGTGACTGCATTCTACGAAGTGTGCAGTGAAATTGGCCTGCCCCAAATTTTGGCCAATGCCGCCGCTGCTGGCCGCTAGTTGGTAGCACAACGGGCTGACCCTAAGTCCTGCCGCTGCCCTCAGGGCTGTCATCGATCAATTGCTGATTGCTCATGAATCAACGGTCACAGCCCCTAGCCTGTTTTTTGAGTCAGGCGTGGCCATGCTAATGAGACCAGGCCTGTAGCCAGAATTGATGACACGCCCTAGGCTTCTGCGGGCACGAACTCTAGCGAGACGCCGTTCATGCAGTAGCGCTGGCCGGTGGGGGCTGGCCCGTCGGGAAAGACGTGGCCCAGGTGGCCGCCGCAGTTGGCGCAGTGCACTTCGATGCGGGTCATGAACAGGGAGCGATCGGTGGTGGTGGCAATGGCGCCCTCAATGGGGGCGTAGAAGCTGGGCCAGCCGGTGCCGCTGTTGAACTTGGTGTCGGAGGTAAACAGCGGCGTGCCGCAGGCTGAGCACTTAAAGACACCGGGTTCGTACACCTTGTCGAGGGGGCTAGAGCCCGCCCGCTCGGTGCCGTGCTGACGCAGTACCCGAAACTGCTCAGGGGTGAGCTGTTCGCGCCACTGCTCTTCGGTTTTGCTAACGGTAAATTGCTCGTTGGAGGTTGCCATAGTCTCTACTGTTGAGGATTCTACTGATCGGGAAAAAACTTCTGTGGTGAAGTTGCTTAACAGCCAGGTGCCGCCAACCACGGCGGTACCGGCTTCTAGGAGCTTACGTCGCTTCATGACGAGGTCAAACTATCGGTGGGGGTGACTGGAGAGGGGCGATTCCCTCAAAGGGAGGCTGTGCCATCGCCCCGCAGCTCGTTGTATTTAACTTAGCGTATCTGCCCCAGACAACGCTGATAGCCCAGAGGGAGTTTGCCACACCTCTCCCGAACCTCCCGGTTCTTTAGTACGCTATGACTACCCCTCAGGGACGCCGTTCTGCCCCTATGTCAGCTATCACCTCTGCCCCCGCCAAACGCCGCGATCGCACCTGGCCCTTTTGGCCCATCGTTCCTCTCTATCCCTATGGTCAGCGGCCCACGCTGCGGGTTGAGGTGGTCAAAGACACGGTGTGGACCTTTGAGCAGTTCCAGGGCATTTTCTACGTCGTGGTGCCCATTCGGATGACAGTGGTGCGGTTAGAACCCACAGGGCTGCTGGTGTACTCCCCCGTCGCCCCCACCCCCGAATGTATCGCCCTGGTGCGTGAGCTAGAGGAGCGCTACGGCCCGGTCAAGTACATCATCATGTCAACGGTGACGGGCATTGAGCACAAAGTGTTTGTCGGCCCCTTCGCCCGCCGCTTTCCCCAGGCCCAGGTGTATGTCACCCCCAACCAGTGGAGCTTTCCGCTCAATTTGCCGCTGCCTTGGCTGGGTCTACCGGGCGATCGCACCCACATGCTCCCCGCCGATAGCGCCCGGGCACCCTTTGCCGACCAGGTCGACTACGCCCTGCTGCCCCCCATTGACCTAGGCCTGGGGCCGTTTGGGGAAACCGCCTGCTTTCACCGGGCCAGCCGCACGCTGCTGCTCACCGATGCGATCGTGTCGGTACCGGCAGACCCACCTGCGATCGTGCAGCTTGACCCCTTTCCGCTGCTGTTCCACGCCCGCGACAGCGCCAGCGAGGCGATTGTCGATACCCCCGCCAATCGGCGCAAGGGGTGGCAGCGGGTGGCCCTGTTCGCCTTTTACTTTCGCCCCAGCACCCTGGATGTAGCGACTACTGGAGAGATGTTCAAAGACGCCAGACAGGCCCCAGTGCGATCGCGCCACCACTACTTTGGCCTCTACCCCTTTCGCTGGCAGCCCGGCTGGCGCGAGTCGTTTCAGGCGCTGCACAACCACGGTCAGCTTCAGGTGGCCCCCATTCTGCAAACGCTGATTTTCAATCGCGGCCCTCAGGAGGTCTTAGACTGGGCTAAACAGGTGGCCACCTGGCCGTTTGAGCGCATCGTTCCGGCCCATCTGGCCGCCCCCATTAGCGCTACACCAGAGCAGTTTCTGGTGGCCTTTGAATTTTTATACGGCGAGTCAGCCCAGGAGACCCGTCAAAGCTTACCCGGAGCCGACTTTGATCTGCTGCGTCAAATTGAAGGTCTGCTGCTGAGCCGAGGTATTTCTCGTCCTCGTCAGCCGGTGCCCTCTGCTGGCACAACTATCGACCCTAAAACCGAGACCTAGGGCCTGTTTTAATCAGTAGCCAGTCAGCCTGAGATCCGGTGAGGGCGCGAGACATAGCCACGAAGCAGAGATACCCTGACAGCGGCACTGGTTCGTCAAAGTCGGAGAGTCTCAGAACCTCTAAGCCTGCGTAAACTTTCAAAAACCTATAGATTAAAGAGATAGGGAACCATACGGAAAAAGGCGAGGACACCCACATGCGGGTATTGTTATTGACCGGCAAGGGCGGCGTAGGCAAAACTTCTGTCGCAGCGGCTACAGGCTTGCGCTGCGCCGAACTGGGCTATAAAACTCTGGTGCTCAGCACCGACCCGGCCCATTCCCTAGCCGACAGCTTCGACATGGAGCTGGGCCACGACCCGCGCCTGGTGCAGCCCAACCTGTGGGGCGCTGAACTCGACGCGCTCATGGAGCTAGAGGGCAACTGGGGCGCGGTGAAGCGCTACATTACCGACGTGCTCCAGGCTCGCGGCCTGGAGGGCATTGAGGCCGAAGAGCTAGCCATTTTGCCCGGCATGGATGAGATTTTTAGCCTGGTGCGCATGAAGCGCCACCACGATGAAGGGGAGTACGATGTGCTGATCATCGACTCGGCCCCCACGGGCACCGCTCTGCGGCTGCTCAGCCTGCCCGAGGTAGCGGGGTGGTACATGCGCAAGCTCTACAAACCCTTTCAGGCCGTTTCTGAAGCGCTGCGTCCCCTGGTGCAGCCATTCTTTCGTCCGGTAGCTGGGTTCAACCTACCTACCAAAGAGGTGATGGATGCCCCCTACGAGTTTTACGAGCAGCTCATTGAGCTCGAAAAAGTGCTCACCGACACGGGGACTACCTCCGTGCGGCTGGTCACTAACCCCGAAAAAATGGTGATTAAAGAATCGCTGCGTGCCCATGCCTACCTCAGCCTTTACAACGTTGGCACCGACCTGGTGATCGCTAACCGCATTATCCCCGACGCGGTGCAGGACCCCTTCTTTCAGACTATGAAAGACAAGCAGCAGCAGTACAAACAAGAAATCCACGAGAACTTTCACCCGCTGCCGGTGAAGGAGGTGCCCCTCTTCTCTGAAGAACTGTGCGGGCTGGAATCGCTGCAGCGGCTCAAAGAGACCCTGTACGCCGACGAAGACCCGACCCAGGTCTACTACAAAGAAACCACCCTGCGCGTGGTGCAGGAGGAGGGTAACTACAGCCTGGAGCTTTATTTGCCTGGCATTCCCAAAGACCAGATTGAGCTGAGCAAGTCTGCTGATGAATTGAATGTGCGAATTGGTAACCACCGTCGCAATTTGGTGCTGCCCCAGGCTCTAGCGGCACTGCAGCCGTCGGGGGCGAAGATGGAGGACGACTACCTTAAGATTCGCTTTGCCAGTGTTTGACGAACTTCCTAGAGCTAACCTGTCTAGGGGGTGGTATCAGTACTGTACCGGTGCGGGTGGTGGCAGCCTGGTACCTAAATCATTTTTTACGCAGTTTGCCCCTATCTCATACCTACGTCTTATAGCTTTCTTACGTCATTCAGGTAAGGTGGTAGGAATTCTCGGTGTTGGTTTGGCAATCTGTCTTCAGGCAGGCCTTTGAGTCGGCTTGAATCAGACGTTGCTGATGAGCACTTAGAAGGTTGATCGCAAACGATAGAACTCCCCATGAGCCAAACACCCCACGGACACAATGAGTTTGATCATGACCGAGAGCTGATGCAAAACCAAGAGGTCTATCGTCTCAGGCAAGAACACGCCCGACTGCGCGCGGCCCAGCGTCGAGCCAGGCTAGCCTGGGTTCGCAATACGATTACCCTACTGGTGGGGGCACTAGAGGTGCTGCTAGCGATTCGGTTTTTTCTGCGGTTGTCTAGCGCCAACCCAGATAACCCCTTCGCCCAGACGATTTATAACCTTTCGGCTCCCTTTATGACGCCGTTTTCGACCCTGTTTATCAGCCCCACCGATGTCGATGCCACGCGAATTTTTGACCTCAACAATCTGATTGCGATGGTGGTCTACGCCCTGCTAGGGGCTTTAGGCATTGCTTTGGTGAATTATTTTCAGGGGCCAGTTGAGGGGCGCTAGTACTGCATAGCCTAAGTTTAGGGACTATTCCTGAACGCTAGGGAGCTGGGGAGCTAGGGGGCCAAGTGAGCTAGAACAGTAGGCCGATATCAGCCGTTGAGCACTGGACCCAGGGGGCAACATTAAGGGTGCCACTAGGCGTCTAGCTTGCCGCCCACAAAGGGCGTGTTCCAGGTGGCCCAGTTTTCTTTATTAAAGGGCGATCGCCAGCGCTGAATCAGCTCTAGTTCCAAGGCCTGGCGGGCCTGCCGATCGCGCTCCGCATGGGGCCAAAAGCCAATATTGACCGCCACCGCCAGCCCGTGGGTGCGGTGGGCCTCAATGTAGCTAAGAATATAGCGCTTGCAGTCGTGGACCCCTTTCCAGCGCTGGTTAGACTTCACCGTTTCGCCCACGTAGAGCAGCAGATCGGCGTCGTGGTCAACCACAAAGTAGAGGGCGGGCACCCCCGATTCTTGAAACTGACCCCGCCAAAACTCCGCATTTTGGGGCGGCAGCCCAAAGGGGTCAAGGGTAGCCGCCGGGGAAGCCTCGCCTAGGTCAAACAGACTGCCCTGGGCGATCGCCGGGCCAGACTTTACCACCGCCTGAAACTGAGCCACCCGCTGCTTCCAACTTTGCAGTTCGGCGGCGGGCATAGCCGACCCAGCGGGACGGTTATAGGCCCAGGACAGATCCGCCGCCCGCAGGTCGGTTTCGGAGAGCAGAGACGGTTGATAGTCTGATGCCATAACGTCTATCCCTAGCGGTTTTGGCTTCCCATGATAGGCCAAAACCCCCAATGGTAGCGTTTGGCCGCAGAATTCTTTCTAGCTTTCTGCGGTGAGCATAGGTCTACCCTTCGGGATCGCTTGGCTCCCTACCCCCCTGCTCCCTCACGATCGACCATGCCCCAAGCAGTCCTAAAGCCGCGATCGCAGCGAATCGGGGCCAATGTCTGCTACCCCATAGCCATCTGGGTAGCTGCGAATCGATTGATCGGCAAAAAAGTCGGGGGTGGCGCGGGGCGGCCGCCGACGCAGCAGGTGGCTGCGAGCTTTGAGAGCGGCAGCGGCGACCTGTCGCACGGCGATCGGGGTTGGCTGCCAGCCCAGGGCCGTGAGCAGGGGCGGGTCGAGCAAGCAGGGCAGGCCCCAGTTCACCACGGAGCGGGTAGCGGCAGGAAACCAGCTCAGCAGCATGTGCCGGGTGGCATCGGCGACCCGCTGGTTGGTGGCGGCGTAGGTAAAGTGCTCGGCCTCAAACTCACGGTTAAACTGCTCAAAGGCGGCGTAGGTAGGGGGAATGTCGTGGATGCCCATGCGATCGCCCATCGCCCGCCAGAAGTAGTAGCAGGCCAGCCGCTCCTGCTCGCAAAAAGGCCGCCAGCCAAAGCGATCGCACCACCGAATTGGCTCGTAGACAAAGGTTGAGAGCACGTACAAGTAGTCGGCATTGTCGATGGGGTAGTGGCGGTGAATGGCATTCATGCGCTCGAGAAACGCCTGGCCACGGGGGCTGTCGTAGCCGTGCTTGAACACCTCTGAGACCACAATGCCAGTGTCGTCGTAGCGCTTTTGGGCGTGGTGGCGAAACTCCCCGGTTTTGTCCAACAGGGCCGACACACTGGGAATGCAGAAGGTGCGCAGCAGGGCCAGTTCTAGAGCCCGGGTGACATCCCACGGAAACTCGTACCCGGCCAGCAGATGACAGATCTTTTGATGAGAACGCTCGGGGTCGAGGCGCTGAACGTGGCGAAGA
>JBARVK010000561.1:0-8254 GCA_049646225.1 Nodosilinea sp. | reverse complement strand
GAAGGAGATGGAGGAGAAGCTGCGGCTGAGTGAAAGTCGGCTGCGAGCTATTTTTCAGCAGGCGGCGCTGGGCATTAATCAGGCGGGGTTAGATGGCCGCTTTCTGCAGGCAAATCAGGCCTACTGCGACATGCTGGGCTATAGCGAAGCTGAGCTGTTACAGCTGCGCTACCAGGACATTGCCCATCCTGACGAATACAGGGAGACGGAAGCCGCGATCGCCAAACTCTACGCCAGGGAGTCTGCTTCAGTCACTCTGGAAAAACGATACTTCCACAAAAATGGTACTGCGCTGTGGACAAACATGGTGCTGTCGATCCTGTGGGATGCTGACGGTCAGCCTATTTCAGACATTGCAATCGTACAAGATATTAGCGATCGCAAGCAGATGGAGCAGGCGCTCGAAGAAGAGCGCAGCCTGTTTATGGGCGGCCCGACCATGGTGCTCCGCTGGGGAGCCCAGGAAGATTGGCCGCTACAGTACATTTCTCCCAACGTGAAGGCTGAAATGGGGTACGACCCTACGGCCCTGATTGATAGGCAGGTCGCCTTTGTCACGCTGATTCATCCCGAGGATTTAGACCGCATCCGAGTCGAAGTCGCAGTCGCCACAGCGGCCCAAAGCCCTTGCTTTGCCCAGCAGTATCGGCTGCGCCATGCCAACGGTGAGTATCGTTGGATCGATGACTTTACGCGGGTCATCTATGCCCCAGATGGCACTGTCATCCAGTTTTTGGGCTACATCCAGGATGTGACCGAGCGGAAAAAGACAGAACTGGCCCTCCAGGAAAGTGAAGCCACTAAGCAAGCCATGCTAGCGGCAATTCCCGACTTACTGATGCGCATTAATCAGCGGGGGCTGCGCTATGACTTTATCTCCGGGGGAGAAATCACCCTGTATGGCAATATCGACGTCCATTGTCCCCAGGCTGTCCACGACATGTTGCCCCAGGCTTTGGCCGATCAGCGGTTGTACTTTATCCAGCGGGCGCTGGCGACCGGAGAGCGCCAAATCTACGAATACCAGATTGAGATCGATGGCCAGTACTACCACGAAGAAGCTCGCATCGTACCAATGAGCGAGGACGAAGCCTTGGTCATGGTCCGAGATGTGACGGCACGGGTGGCGGCGGAGACTGCGCTACGGGAGAGTCAGCAGCGTTTCCAGGCCATTTTTGACCAGATGTACCAGTTCATTGGGCTGCTGGCTCCAGACGGCACGTTGCTTGAGGCCAATCAGACCTCCCTAGCCTTTGGGGGCTTTGAGCGAGCAGCGGTGGTGGGTCGCCCCTATTGGGAAGCGAGCTGGTGGAGCCTGTCCTCAGAGATTCAGACCCAGCTCAGGCAGGCGATCGCCGCTGCTAGCGAGGGAGAGTTTGTTCGCTACGAGGTGATGGTGCAGGGAGCTGACCAGCAGGTGATCACCCTTGACTTTTCCATCCGACCTGTTTTGGACGACCAGGGGCAGGTAGTGTTGCTGATTCCAGAGGGGCGCGATATCACCGAGCGCAAGCGCATGGAGGAGGAACTTTGGCGCACGAAGTCTATTTTGGAGCAGACCAACACCGTGGCTCGGGTCGGCGGCTGGGAACTTGACCTACAGCAGCAAACCCTGCACTGGACGCCGATGACCCGAAAGATTCATGAAGTAGAAGATACCTTTGAGCCAACCCTGGAGACGGCCCTCAACTTTTATCTGGAGGGAGATAACCGTCAGCGGATCACCGCTGCAGTGGATCAGGCTGGTCAGACTGGGCAGGCCTGGGATGAGAAGCTGCAAATTTTGACGGCTAAGGGAAATGTGCGCTGGGTGCGATCGCTAGGGCAGGCGGAGTTCAAGGTTGGCACCTGCGTACGGCTGTACGGAGCCTTTCAGGATATTGATGCTCACATGCGCACTGAGATGCAGCTGCAAGAGTTGACTCAGCAGCTCCAGCACGCCAATGGAGAACTCAACCGCATTGCCACAACCGATGCTCTGACTCAACTGGCCAACCGCCGCCATTTTGATCAGCTGTTCGAACAGGAGTGGACCCGAGCCTATCGCAGTAAAACACCTGTGGCGCTGATTATGTGCGACGTCGACTATTTCAAACCCTATAACGATCACTACGGGCACCCGGCCGGCGACCGATGTTTGCAGCAGGTCGCTGAACTGCTGCAAACCCACATTCTCCGCCCTGGAGATGTGTTGGCTCGCTACGGCGGCGAAGAGTTTGTCGTGTTACTACCCAAAACATCGATGGCAGGGGCCATGGCGGTCGCCGCCAGAATTCAAGCCAGCTTTGCCCAAACCCGTTTGCCTCACGGATTTTCGCCAGTGGCCGATCACATTACCCTGAGCTTTGGCGTAGCTGCCGCTGTGCCGCTGAGCCAGACAGCTGCCAATGAGCTGCTAGCGGCTGCAGATGCGGCCCTCTATCGGGCCAAGCTGGCTGGCCGCAATCGGTACTGCATTAGCGTGGAGAATCGGTCTGATGATGAGGCCGCCGCCGAAGTGTAGCAGTCTGCCCTCAGCGGTCCTCAGTCTCTGCCTAGGGGCAATAGAGCGTATCACGAGTGTTACGCTCGGTGACTGGATTGGTACCCTTCGCCACGTCGCACAGCATTTTGTTTACCTTGGGGTCGAGCAGCACGTCGGTAAAGTCAGCCCCGTCGATGGTGGCCTCGCGAAAGTCGGTGCCAAAGGCGTAGGCGCCTTCCAAAATGGCGTCGGTGAGGTTAGCCTGGTAAAAGCGTGCCCCATCCAGAGTGGCTCCGGTCATGTCGGCCCCTGCCATATTGGCGCGGGCTAGGGTGGTGTCAAACAGGCGCACGCCGCGCAGGTTGGTGTGGCTCATGTCGGCGTCGGCCATGTCGGCGCGGGTATAGTCGTTGCCACGCAGATCTTGGTTAGACCAGTCGCTCATTCTTAGGTTTTGGCGATCATAGCTAGTGGCCTGGGCGGGGCTGACCCCGCTCAGGCAAAGGGTGAGCACCATCAGCGTGGCTACAACTATCCGACACAGGCTGGATCGACTAACCATGGCTCCTAACTGCTCAAGTCCTACAGTATTGAGTCTACAGGTTGACTTGAGCCAAACCAAGGACTCCGGCGATAGGTATTAGGGCTTTCACGGGCAACTGCCTTGGAGGTTATACATCTTGCCTACCGTAGATGGCTGTCTCGGCCATCTACGGGACTAACCCTTTGAGCCTAATCAGCAAATAGCCGGCTAAAATCCCTCTCGTCGGGTAGCTTGAGCTTAAAAATATCAATCAGTACTGTTTCTAGGGCGGCAACCTTGGTAAGGTAGCGTTTTTCGGTTGTTCCTGCCAGAACGTGGGTGGCTAGCTCGGTATTTCGCAGGCCATAGCGGCAATCGTGCTCTACCCGGGCCGCAATCAGGTTGTTGACAAACAGCGATTTAGGATAGGTCGACACGTGCCAGTTGCTGACCTCGTAGTCGCAGGGGTACTGCGCCTGGAGCTCAAATTGGTACAGGGGCTTCCAGGCCTGATCGATCTGCGCCTGAAGGACAAAGCTGCTACCAGCTTGAATTAGCCGAAAAGGCTCGTGGGGAGTCTCTTGCACCAGGTCTGGCACCAGCCGCAGCGGTGCGGTCAGGGTGAGCCCGCCAAAGCCCACATCGGCAATATAGGGCTCGCCCTCTAGATCCACCAGCAGCACCATGTGGCTGCGGGGGGTGAGGGTATCGGGGGGCAGGTTCCACAGCACACGCGCCCCTAGCCCGGTGACCTGAAACCCCAGGGTGGTAAGCACCGATCGCAGCAGCCCGTTTTGCTCAAAGCAGTAGCCGCCGCGATCGCCGTAGATCAGCTTTTGCACCAGCGAGGGCAGATCGAGTTCGACTGGCTGGCCCAAAAACGAGCTGAGGTTTTCAAAGGCGATCGCCTGGGGGTGGCGCAGGTGAATCTCCTGCAGCGTAGCCAGGGTAGGGGCACGGGAACCCTCGTAACCAATCCGTTGAAAATAGGCCTCAAGGTCAGCCGCAGCGAGGGTAGGGGTCGGTGACATAGGTTAGTTCAGTCAGGAATTAATCTATAGGGTCCATTATGAGATGAGTCTAGGTGCTACCGCCGCTGGATGATCCTGACGGAAAAGCCAGATTTGCCGCCGGGGCCATATCGCTGGCGGCAGTCATTGCGCCGCGCCCGGTTTCGGTGTTGAATCGTTCTGTTAGCGTCCTTTTATAATGGGCATTTTGCGCCTTTGCCATGAGCGTCGTTCTCTACAACACCCTGAGCCGCCGAAAAGAACCCCTCGAAACCCTAGAGCCGGGACGGGTGAAGATGTACTGCTGCGGCGTTACAGTATACGACCACTCGCACCTAGGCCATGCTCGCTGCTATGTAGCCTGGGACACGGTGCGGCGCTATCTGCTGTGGCGGGGCTACGCCGTCCACTACGTGCAAAATTTCACCGACATTGACGACAAAATTCTCAACCGGGCCAAGGTTGAAAACTCCTCCATGCAGACCGTGGCGGAGCGCTACACCCAGGCGTACCTCGAAGACATTGCCCGCCTCAATGTCATGGAGGCCGACGAGTACACCTACGCGACCCAAACTCTGGACGGCATTCAGCGGTTGATTAGCGAACTAGAACAGAAGGGCTACGCCTACCCCGCCGCCGGGGATGTCTACTATGCCGTGCGTAAGTTTGACGGCTACGGTAAGCTCTCGGGCCGCAAGCTCGACGATATGCAGGCCGGGGCCAGCGGTCGGGTGACCGCAGAAGAGTCGATCAAACAGGACCCCTTTGACTTTGCTCTGTGGAAGGGGGCTAAGGACGGCGAACCCTTCTGGGAATCGCCCTGGGGACCGGGCCGACCGGGCTGGCATATCGAGTGCTCGGCCATGATTCGCGAACGCCTGGGCGACACCATCGACATCCACATGGGCGGCAGCGACCTGGTGTTTCCCCATCACGAAAACGAAATTGCCCAGTCGGAGGCAGCCACGGGCCATCCCCTCTCACGCTACTGGATGCACAACGGCATGGTGAACGTGGGCGGCGAGAAGATGTCGAAATCCCTCGGCAATTTCACCACCATTCGCGATCTGCTGGATGCGCCCAACGCCCCCGACCCAATGGCGGTGCGGCTGTTTTTGCTGCAGGGCAGCTACCGCAAGCCGGTGGACTTTACCGATGAGGCGATCGCCGCCGCCCAGACCAGCTGGGGCACCCTAAAGGATGGCCTGCTGTTTGGCTACGAGTACGGGGCCAACCTGGGCTGGGCCGATGTTGAGGATGCGGCCTTTGGCGACCCTGCCGCCATGCGGATCGAGCGCGACAGCGACCCAGTCCAAGCCTTCCAGACCGCCATGGATGACGACTTCAACACCGCTGGCAGCCTGGCGACGCTGTTCGAATTAGCCAAAGACCTGCGCCGGGCGGGCAACTTAATTACTCACACAGGCAAGGCCGACACCAACAGCGCGACCCTGCGCCAGCAGTGGCAAACCCTGGTGTGCCTAGCCCAGGTGCTGGGGTTGGAGGCCCGGCCTGAGGCCGAAATATCCACCGAGGGCGGATTGTCGAACAGCGAGATTGAAGCGCTGCTGACCCAGCGGCGGACAGCTCGGGCCGCGAAGGATTTTGCCGAGGGCGATCGCATCCGCGACCTACTGCAATCGTCAGGCATTACTCTGATCGACAAGCCCGGCGGCGTCACCGAGTGGTACCGATAGCAGCGGTACCACTCGGTGACGCCATCTCGATTCAGCAGCCGTCAGGGCCGCAGAAGGTGTGCGCGTACAGTACCTCTGCCTCACAGATATAGGAAATGCCTGCATAATCGTTGAAAAATTCTACGGCAACCCGATCCGCAATCTTCTCAGCCATATCGCGGCTTTCGGTGAGCACCTCGAACTTGATATTCGAAGTCGTGTCAGAAACACTGGGTTGTCCCGACGAACGGACGCTGCGGCTACCTTTACCACCAGTTTCCAATACTGTGTAACCGGTAGCGCCTGCTTCGTCGATGATCTGAGCGACCTTTTTCAGCAGTGTTTTTTCTGTGATGATGACGAGCTTGTTAGCTATCTTGCCCATATCAGTTACCTCCTGAGGTGTGTATTCATTGAACCACTTGGTCACTAGGCTAGGGGAGCACCAGACCGTAGCCGTTTGGAATTAGCCACCCATCATGGCTTGGGCAAGCCCGACGAAGAGCGGTATGCACAGTGCGATCGCAACCGGCGTGCCGATGGCTGTAGACGCGCCGATATAGGCCGAGGGGTTGGCTGAGGGGATGCCTGCTCGTAGCGTGGGTGGTCCTGAGATATCTGAACTAGAGGCAGCAATGACGGCTAGGAGCGCGACGCCGCCAGGACTGAAACCTGTAGCGTAGTGAGCAATCATGCCGAGACCGAAGGCGATAAACCCATGCAGAAAGGGAGCCACAAAAGCATACAGGGCGTACCACTGGGCTACCTGGCGCAACTCATTAAGTCTTGCCCACGCTTCCATACCCATAATCAGCATCAGAATCGAAAGCAGACCGCGAAAGAGGGGATCGTAAAAGCTCTCGTAGACGCTCTCGGGACGGGTTAGGATGCCTAGAGCAAGACCGAGCAGCAGGGCCGATAGGGCAGATCCCTGGAGGCTTTCTTTCACGATGGGCCAGATCTTGACTCGATTGCTAGGGGCACCGCCCGGCTGGCTAGAATATCCGCCTGAGCTACCACCCGACTCGCCAACATACCCGCCTGCCATACCGCTGCGCTGGTCGATAGGAACCCCGACAGCAGGAACGGGCTGGTCGATGGAAGCTCCACCTGCGGCAACCGGCTGCAGGCCGCTATACTCTTCATTTCTGAGGTATTTTTCGTTTTTGAAATACTTATCGCGCTTCTGCTTACTGGTATAAATGCTAGCCATAACGATCGCTGTCACGAGCGCCGGAATATCCATGAAGGGATAGAGTGCCCCGGCCCAGGCTTCGTATTCCATGCCTTGCGCTTCTAGCACAGTGATACCAGCGACCATGGTCGAACCACTCACAGCACCGAACAAGCCTCCGGTCGCAAGCGCATCCAAGGGTTTAATACCCGGTAGCTTAGCCAACGTGTAGTGCGCGATGAGCACGATCACGATTCCTGTTATTACGGCAAACAGTGCAGGTAGCAGCATCTCTGTCAGAGAAGCATTGCGAATGGCCATGCCGCCGGTCAAGCCGACTTTGATCAGCAGCATGAAAACGATGAACTTATAGATCGCATCGGGGATGGCTAGTTCGCTACCGAGGGCGGCAATGACAATACCGCCAATTAGAAAGCCGAGGGTCGGGGACTGCAACTGCGCCCCGAATTTTGTCAAGAATTCGGATAAGAACTCCACGTTTTATGCCTCCTTGGTCAAAGCTTAAGGGGTCAAGATGAGGGAAGAATATAGACATATATCTATCAATGTCTTTTTCTTCATGTTATTGAGTCTATCCTAAAACTTCTTCGGAATTTCCTTGCTTTGCGCGAGTTTGCAACGCAATACCCAATTCAAGGTATAAGTTTTCCTTTTGCTTGGCGATCATCCATATATTCCTGGTTAATGCAAGTTGCAGTTTTCAAGCGGGGAAGCTGCACCAATGCCAGACCGGGCTTCGACCACTGCCGGGGTTGAACCTGATTGCGACCTTCTCTCTTGTTGCAAAGCCCCCACTTAGAATTAGGCTGAGTGGGGGCTTTGCAGAGCTAGTCGTCTCATGTCAGCAACGCCGAAAAAGAGCTAGTCGTCTCATGTCAGCAACGCCGAAAAAATGACTTCACAGGGCGGTGGTCTAATCTATCTGATAGGCCGGAGTCTCAGTTGGAGTAATCGATTCGACCGGAGCGCTGTGACGAGCCAGGTTAACCCAAATGACTGATAGCAACAGGCCTGCGCAACAGCCCGTTAGAAAAGCCCAGCCGTGAGACGGGTCTAAAACATAGAGCAAACGGCGGTTGCCGCCATACACCTGCACAATCCAGCCTTCGTTGCTATCCAATGTGAGCTGCGACGGTTTCGATTCAAACTTATTCACGATTTCTGCTCCATACGTACCATGTGTATCGCTAACAGGACGATGCCTGTATCGCACGGAACACCTGCTCAACGTTCACCTGTGTGTCGGTGAAGAGGAAACCTACCCCAGCCTTTCTTTGGGGAGATGGACTGGGGTAGGCTGGTCCAGGCACGGAGGCGGAGGCGAGTAGGGCTGCTGTTGGCGATGGAGAACCCCATGCTTCCGCCCCTGTCATCTCTCTCTGAACC
>JBARVK010000560.1:0-3132 GCA_049646225.1 Nodosilinea sp. | reverse complement strand
ATGTAGAGCAGGTGGGCAACCCTGACGGTAAGCCCGTAGTGTTTTTGCATGGGGGGCCAGGGGGCGGCATCAACCCGACCTATCGCCAATTTTTTGACCCCCAGCGCTGGCGCATTGTGCTGTTTGACCAGCGCGGCTGCGGCAAAAGTTTTCCCCACGCCAGCCTAGACGACAACACCACCTGGGATCTGGTCAGCGATATCGAAAAAATTCGGCTGCATCTGGGAATCGATCGCTGGACCGTATTTGGCGGCAGCTGGGGCAGCACTCTGGCCCTGGCCTATGCCCAAACCCACCCCGATCGCTGCAATGGCCTTATTTTGCGCGGTATTTTTACCCTACGACAGCGAGAAATTCGCTGGTTTTACCAGGAGGGCGCCAGCTATCTCTATCCCGATGCCTGGGAGCAGTACCTCGCCCCCATTCCTGAACCCGAGCGGGACGATTTGGTCACCGCCTACCACCGCCGACTGACCAGCGATAACGCCGAAGAGCGCCTGACCGCCGCCCGCGCCTGGGCCCTGTGGGAAGCCAGCACCAGCAAGCTCGTGCCCGACCCCAACCTCCTCGACCACTTCAGCGAAGACGAGTTTGCCGTAGCCTTTGCCCGCATCGAGTGCCATTACTTCATCAATCGGGGCTTTTTTGCCACCGACGACCATATTCTGCGCCAGGTGCACCGCATTCGCCACATCCCCGGCATCATCGTGCAGGGTCGCTACGACGTTGTCTGCCCCGCCACCACCGCCTGGGAACTGCACCGCGCCTGGCCCGAAGCCCAGTTCGTCATGGTGCAAGACGCCGGTCACTCCGCTCTGGAACCCGGGATTGCCAGCGCCCTGGTGGAGGCAACGGATGCGTTTGCCCGTTAGTAGAGGAGATGAGGGGTGGAGAAGGTGGGGGAGATGAGGGGATAGGCATATCAAGCTTCTGCTAATCCGCTGCTAAAAATCCACAACAATCCACAACTTAGTCTGATTTGACGGGGCCTTAACTACTCTCCCCATCTCCCCCTCTTCTACCCCAACGCCTGCCGCGCAATCCACCGCTGCACGCTCCACAGCCCCCCAGCCACAATCGCTCCCAGCCAAAGACCCCGGCCCAGCTGGGTGTGGCCGTCGAGCAGGCACCAGCCGCCCAGCATCCCCAGGCCCAGGGTGCTGGCGGCCACGGTGGTCAGCATGGCGCGCAGGGCACTGTGGGTGGCGACGACCTGATCGGCTAGATTTTCGGGGGGTGCACCTGTGGCCAGGGCCTTAGCGGCGGCCTGAAACGACTCGTAGCGGGCCAGTTCCACCTGGTAGTAGGTGCCTAGCTCGTCGTCGCGCAGGGCTGAGACGGTATAGAGGCCAAACTGCTTGGCCTGGGCGATCGCCTCGCGAATCTGCTGCCGGGTGGCGACAGGCCCCAGGGCTTCAAATACCGACTGCCGGTAAACCCCAGTTTTGGCCATGGTCAGCACGCGATCGGTGAGTTCAAAGGGGGAAAACGGGGAAGCATTCACGGGTGAGCAACTCCTGAACGGGCCTGGGTAACCATGCGATCAGAAAACCTGTACTAATTGATAGTACGAAAAACCAGGGCTCAATGCACCCCTTTCTCGTCACGCCTTACCCCGCCCAAGCCATCAGCCCGTAGGCCAGCAACGCGCTCCCCAGGGGCACCGTCAGGTTGTCGAGGCCATAGAAGGAGAGAGTTTCGAATAGGGTAGCCGCGATCGCAACCACCAGCGCCGTTCCCCAAACCCCACCGGTGAACCCCGCCGTGCCGCCCAGCACCAGCAAACAGACCAGAAAGCTGGCCAGCGCCATCGTCAGGCTGCCCTCCCAGCTTTTTTGATTGCCAAACACCTTATAGGGGTGGCGACCAAAGTTTTGGCCAATCAGCGCCGCCAGGCCGTCGCCCCAGGTCATCACCAAAATGCCAATGGCGGCGTACTGGGGTAGCCACGGGGGCCAAAAGATAGCCGTCAGCACCCCAATGCTGACAGCGTAAAAAAACGTGCCCAGACTGTTGCGCCCAACGCCGTTGATACCCGGCAAGATCGGCAGCCGGTAGGACAGCAGCGCCACGCCGCTAGACACCACCGAGGCGGCGATACCCATCCAGGCGGGGGTGTGCAGCCCCCAGGCGATCAAGATGACGTGACCGGCCCCAATGTGGACAATTTTGCGGGTGATCTCGGTGTCGAAGTGGGCCGCGCGGCGCAGCCCCTCGGCCACTCCCCCCACCACCGCCAGCCAGGCGGCGACCAGTCCAATTTGCACGAGCGCAGTGGCCATCATGGCGGGGGAAGCAAGTATAGTGGGGTGGGACTTCTAGACCCTCCTCTAGACCTTACTACACCAGCTTCCTATGGATACGACTTACTATGGATAAACCCTATCAGCGAGTACTGCTAAAACTGAGCGGGGAAGCCCTGATGGGCGACATGGACTACGGTATTGATCAAAATATTGTAGAAGCCATTTCCGCTGAAATCGCCGAAGTCACCAAAGAGGGCATTGAGATTGCCATTGTCGTCGGCGCAGGCAATATCTTTCGGGGTATCAAAGGCTCGGCCTCGGGCATGGACCGGGCCACCGCCGACTACATCGGTATGATCGCCACCGTGATGAATGCCATGACCCTGCAGGATTCGCTGGAGCGCATGGGGGTGCCCACTCGGGTGCAGACCGCGATCGCCATGCAGGAGGTCGCCGAGCCCTACATTCGCCGCCGCGCCATTCGCCACCTGGAAAAAAACCGGGTGGTTATTTTTGGGGCTGGCTCCGGCAATCCGTTCTTTACCACTGATACGACGGCGGCCCTGCGGGCGGCGGAGATCAACGCCGAAGTGGTCTTCAAAGCGACGAAAGTTGATGGCGTTTATGATTCTGATCCTAAAATCAATGCCAATGCCAAGCGCTTTCGCACCCTGACCTATAGCTACGTGCTCCAAAATGACCTAAAAGTCATGGACAGCACCGCGATCGCCCTGTGCAAAGACAACAAGATCCCTATCATGGTATTTGACCTATCGGTGCCCGGAAACATCAAGCGAGCGCTGATGGGCGAATCTATCGGCACGATTGTAGGAGAAAACTGTGATGTCAGTTGACGATATTTTGCTCGAAACCGAAGACCAGATGC
>JBARVK010000559.1:0-4701 GCA_049646225.1 Nodosilinea sp. | reverse complement strand
CCCAATGGCCCCAAAAAGCTATTAGTAGATTTTTGGAAATTTGTCATCGTGGAGGCTACGTAAACTATCCAATAGTAATACAGAGATCCGGTATTTTTCTGGAGCCTGATTAAGGAATCAAAGACATTTCTGGATCCTCAAGTTCGATGTCCCCTCATAGCTCGCGCCAACCTGAATGCAGAGGCCCTAGCTAAAGCGCTCGGGTCAAACCAGTGTAGCCCCGACCTCAATCGAAGCCCATCTCCTATAAGAAATACTGTTCATTTAAACTGTGTTTTAGGGGTGACATTCCTCTCCTTTGCCCCTATAATTCAGATGTGTGAGGAGCGAACCAGAAGAGATGCCGAGACGAAACACGGCCAGTCGTCGGCATCTCTTTTGTTTTGTAGCTCAGGTTTAGGTGCCGGTGCGCTAGACAGCTATCTTCATCATGGGCCCAGCCCCAAGCTATGAGTAGCCAGGGTCTCACCCGGCAAGTCTTCAACCCAAGTGCCACTGACGAGCGCGCGTTGGCCAACATGGTTAGGCCAACGCTAGAGACGGAGAGGCCTGTAGTAAATCTTGTAGTACCTTGGCCACCACATCGGGCTGTTCTAGCATAGCCAGGTGGCCACACTTGTCCAGTTCAACCACTGGTATTTGCCCCTGACGTGCCCCTGGCGAATAGCCTGCCAGATGATGCACGTAGCGCAGGTTCATGACCTGATCTTGGCGACCAGCTATAAAGTACACGGGTGGCTGGAGGGCCGCCACGACTTGAGGCAGCAGGTGAACCTCGGCCTCGGTGGTAGACTCTAGCAAAGACCCCAGGGCGGCGGCGGCATCGGCCTGCAGCAGGTCAAGGCAGCGATCGCGCCCCCAGCCGTAGTCGAGGGGCTGGTACACCATCATCCGAGTGAGCAGCAGCGGCAGCAAAGTATAGCGCAGCCAGGAACGCCGCCAACCCACAATATATTGCCCAGCCTGGCGAAACTGCCGAAACTCGCGCTCCAGATAAATTCCGCCGCCAGCATTGAGACAGATCACCCCCTGCACCTGCTGCGGGTAGCAGTGCGCCATCCAAAGGGCCATGCTACCCCCTAGCGAATGGCCTACCAGCCAAACAGGCCCAAGATTGAGTTGCTCTAGCAGTGCAGCCACGTCACGCGCATAGGCCCCTAGCCCGTAGGGTGAAGTCGATGCCCCTAGGGCCTCAGCCGCGGCAGGAATTCCAGGAATGTACTGATCAAGCCCGTAGCGCGACTCACCAAACCCCCGCAAATCGTAGGCCAGGCAGGTGTAGCGAGGGGCCAGCCGATCAATCACCGGTTGCCAGTAGCGATGGCTCAGCAACCAACCGTGGATAAAGACCAGAGGAGGGGCCTGTTTGGTCTCAGTCAGGTAGTAGTAGTGAGGTACGCCAAAGACTGTAGTAGTAGCCATAGGCTAATGCTCTCGGCAGACGTGTAGGCCCTATTCTTGAAGGCTAGGGAGCAAAGCGAGCCGAAACAGCGGGATAGTTTAGCCTTTGAGGATTAGTGGCCTCTCAGACGACCCCAGACTATCGTACCCTAGCGCATTAGGCGATAGCGCATGCCCTCGGCGATTTTTTGGCCTAGGTAATCGGGAATCAGACTCTCGTTGGGGCCGAGGAGATACAAAATCAGGCGGGTACGCCCTCGCCATACTAGCAGGTTGGCATTTACCACCAGCAAATCTTCCTGCCAAATTGCGTACATGACTTTATAAAAGAGTCCTGGTTGGTTGTCGGCCTCAATCAGCAGCGCTGGTAGATGGAAAACCGGATCGATATAAAACTCGGTTTCGACCCGCTCTAGGCCGGCATCCAAATTAAACTCCACGGTCAGCATTTCTTCTACTTCAAAATGCCCCGCCAATGTCTCTTGAATAGCTCGACAGACATTGTCAGTGGTCTTGGGGCTCAGCGCCTGACTGCCCCGAGACACCACTAGCTTAATGAACACCAGCATGGGCGGATAAATCTGACCGTAGAGGCTGAGGTTGTGGATCGTCAGACCGTAGGCCGCCAGCACGCCAAAAATATCGCTCAGCAAAAAAGACTGGTTGCGGTAGACAAAGTACAGCGCACTTTTGCCCCCCTCGGGTTTAATGTCGAGAACAGCCTTGCGCTGCTTATAGAGTTGGTAGGCCAGGCGAAGGTTCTGCAGCTGAATCTCGCTGCTGACAAACTGCTCATAAAATTGTGGAAAGGCGCGGTTGAAACGCTTGAGTAGCTCAACCGTAGAGGGGTTTAAGCCAGCAGCCATATTTGGAAGGACAGAACTCCATGGAGGTTAACGTTAGCATCTGCCGCATCAGGAAACCCTAGACAATCCAGAATCCACTTCCGTCGTAACGCCTTTAGCCGCCGCTGTCCGCAGGAAACCGTCAAGGTCGACAGTGGTTACCTGGCCCCTGGGGGTGGTAGAGTCTGCCTCTAGTCGCAGCCCTCATCAGAGGGAAGCGTCAGCCTACAGCTTGTGGGGGCGATCGCGCCTCAGAACAGCCAAAGAGCACCTTGCCCCGTTAGCCAGCACAAATCTCGATATCGTCAGAGGCATCGGGATTCTATGGGGATATACTATGAGAAACGGTGTTCAGATCTAAGCTTAGCCTTAGCTGTAGCTATTGTACGGCGTTACCTAGAGGCTTAAGCTTGGCTACTTGAATGCTGTGCCATTTCACTATCAGAAAGGGCCTGCATGGGTTTTTGGAAAAGTCTTTTTGTCGGGTCTGACGACGCTTCAGCTGGGGAGACAAGATCGGCGAGTACCGTGTTAGAGGCCCTACCAGAGCAAGGAGAAGGGTCAACGATTGTGTTTAGCACCGATCGCGACCTCGACCTCTACGAACTAGAAGAGCTGTGCAACGCCGTCGGCTGGGCCCGGCGCCCCATCCGCAAGGTTAAAAAAGCGATTCAGCACAGCTATCTGGTGGTCACCATGTGGGAACAGCGGGGAGCCCGCCGCCGCCTGGTAGGCTTTTCCCGTGCTACCTCCGATCACGCCTTTAACGCCACTATTTGGGATGTCGTTGTCCATCCCGACTTTCAGGGACGTGGTTTGGGCAAAGAGCTCATGCGACAGCTGATCAAAAAACTGCGTAGCGAAGACATCAGCAACGTCACTCTGTTTGCCGACCCCCAGGTCGTCGAGTTTTATAAAGGCCTTGGCTTTATGCCCGACCCCGAAGGCATCAAAGGCATGTTTTGGTACCCCGATTAACCCCAGCGCTCACGAGGTTTTGGCAATCGCCCTGGCTTGCTGAATCCATGAGTTGACCTGATCAGCACCGGGACAGAGATCATTGCGCTGTAGCGTGGCGACATGCAGCCGCCGCAGCTGTGTATACAGCCCCTGGGCGGTACAGTCGGCTAGCTGAGCCACCGACATGATGCCAGCATGCAGCAGTAGCCCGTTGAACTGGCAGCCTACGCCAGGCACCCGGGCCAAATCGGCCAGTACTACCCATTTGGTGACGTAGCGCAGCGGCACCTGCATCTTTTGGGCCAGGGTTTGGCGGCGCGCAGCGGAGGCACCAAACCGGCGGAGCTGGTCAGTACTGGTCAAGCCCAGTTGAGCCATCGTTTTGGCATGGGTAGAACTCAGCCCAGGTAGCTGATCTAACGGATAAGCGGGAGTAGCCATAGGAAGATCGTAACAGAGCGGGGAGAGGCATAGGAATGGACGGCAGGCACTAACGGTTGCGTAAAAAAGCAGGCTATACTAACGGTAGTGTTGAACTACGGGATGTAGCGCAGCTTGGTAGCGCGCCTGCTTTGGGAGCAGGATGTCGCAGGTTCAAATCCTGTCATCCCGATTTTGAGTATAGGGGTTTTGCCTGGTCGGTTGGCATGACTGGCACAGAGCCCAAGGCAAACGACCTCTAGTTTGTAGTATCTATAGTCAGTAATCCAGTGATATTGACGGCCATCCGCCTCTCCCTTTTATCGTTAACACCGACGAAATCCTATGCAACAGCTCTTTTCTTCTCTGTTTCGGTCTCTCCCTCTCCTCACCGCCCTAGTCAGTGGTAGCCTGCTCGGCGGTGGCCTGGTTATGCCGCTGCCCGCCGCTGCCCTAGGTGAAGAGGCCATTGTTGACAAGCTGGAACAGGTGCCGGTCTTTATCATTTTGAACTCCGATGGCCAGCCCCTGACAGCCGCTGCTGAGATCAACGACCAAGAGGTGAAGGTGCCCGTTGTGTTTATTGACGGGGCCGCCGCCGAAGAATTTTTAGCCCGCGCTCAGGAAGAAGATCCCAGCGCGACAGTGGCCCTAGTTGACCTAGGTACGCTTTACCAAGAAACTGTGTTCGGCGATGAGACCGAGACTCCTCTGCTGTATCTACCCATCGGCGATGAGCTAGAGACAGCCACCCAGTTGCAGCCTAATTTTCAGGGGGTGCCGCTGTTCATCGCCCGTCAGGGTGCTGATGGCCCTTACCTCACCATTAACCAAGAGGGGGAAGCCTCGTTGCCCATGTTCTTCTCTCGCAACGATTTGCAGATCCTGCTCGATCGCTACGAAGAGAACAATGCGGAGGAAGCTAGCGATGTAGTGGTGCAGGTACTCTCGCTGGAGTGGCTGTTGGCCACCATGACCGGTAACGATGATCCCGCTCTCGATGCTCAGCTAGGGCAGGTGCGGTTGTTTCCGTCCACAGAGGTGTTGAACTATATTCGGTCGCAGGAGTCTGAAG
>JBARVK010000558.1:0-2664 GCA_049646225.1 Nodosilinea sp. | reverse complement strand
TGATTTAAAGGGGCCGACGTCGGCCTCAGCCTTGACCTGCTGGGAGAGCAGGCACAGCGAGTTAGGCCCCAAAGCCGGCGGGGCGGCATCGATGCGCCAGTGGCCGTACATATACTCAAGGTTGCCCTCCAGTAGCCGAAAGCTAATTTGCTGCCCCTCTAGCTCTAGGTTTTCGGTCAGCACTTTAGATTCCATCGTGGTGAGCAAAATGCGCCGTCTGTCCACCTGCTCAACAATAGTGCGATCGCCGTCTACTTTGACCACCCGGCTTTTGACCACCGTCGGCAAAAACGTATCGAAGCTGCTGTAATCGGTCAGCACAGCCCAGGCGGCCGCCCGAGAGACGGTGGTAGCAGCCATCAGGCCGTACTGACCACGCCCCCCTTTAACCACGACATCCCGTTTGGCTAGGGTGGCCCAATCAGCCTCGGTTAGTTTGGCCAGATAGGCCTCAGCCGGCTGAACCTGACGGGATAAACGCGACATAATACCAGAGAATCAAACTTCAATTACTGTAGCGCAACCCGCCGTGGCCGCTCCAGTCTTCCCGGTTGTATTTACAGCGTTTCCGCCATCGCTATGCCCAATTTTGATGCCGTTTTGGCCGCCTACCAGGGGCTACCGACCCGAGTGCACAGTCTCATGCTGAGCACGACCAGCGCCGGGGGGGCACCCCACGCCAGCTACGCCCCCTACGTTATGGACGACAACTATCAGCTCTATATTTTCACCAGCGGCCTCTCGGCCCATACCGAAAACCTTCACAATACCGGCCTCGCCAGCGTTTTACTGATTGAAGACGAGGCCGAGGCGAGCCAGGTGTTTGCCCGCCAGCGCATTACCTACGACTGCCAGGCTCAGCTACTGACCCGTGGCACGTCTGATTGGGAGTCTGTAGCCGATCGCTTTGAGCAACGCTTTGGCGAGATTATTGCCATGCTGCGATCGCTAGAGGATTTTCAAATTTTTTGCCTCAGCCCCCAGGGGGGACGATTTGTAATGGGGTTCGGGGCGGCCTACACCATTGATGCTGAGCATCTGAGTCAGCTGGTTGGCCCGCCCCAAACCGGGGCGGCAAACTCTCCTGCTTAACCGTTGACCAAAATGGCAATGCCCACCAGGGCCACTCCCGCCCCGGCCACCGCCCGCCCGCTAACGCGATCGCCCAGGGCCGCAGCCAAAGGCAGCACAAACAGCGGGCTGGTAGAGGTCAGAGCCTGGGCTACCCCGGTAGACGCATACTTGAGAGCCATTTGCTGAAGGTAAATGGCCAAGTAGGTGCCCAGCACCGCCGCCAGGACCACCCCGGCTAACAACCGACGCGATCGCAGGGGCCGCAGCGCCCCGGCTACCGGTCCCTGATAGCGCAAAATACCCAGAATAATCACACTCCCCCCCGCCAGCCGCAGCAGTGAACTCCACAGGGGATCGACCGCCGTATCGGCCAGCACCGCCCGCGACATCACGGCCCCGGTGGCCTGGCCCAGGGCTGCCAGCCCGCCGTAGACTACGCCCCAATAGTCAACCCTACCGAGGATAGAGTCTCCCGGCACGCGCTCGGCAATCACCCACACCACCCCGGCCAACGTGAGGGCAATCCCCAGCCAGGCTCGGCCACTGAGTCCCTCCTGCAAGAACACCAGGGCCAGCAGAGCGGCGATAGGCGGAGCCAGGGTTTCCAGCAGCAGCGCCCGCCGGGGACCGAGTCGGTTGATGGCGGCGAAGTAGGCCGTATCGCCCAGGCCAATGCCAATCACGCCGCTGAGGGCCAACCAGGCGATCGCGGCATGGTCTAGGCCCGCCCGGCTCTGCCCCAGCAGCGCCAGAGTTAGGGCCAGCAGCACCAAGGCGATCGCCCCCTTGGCTAGGTTCAGCACCAGGGGCGAGAGAGCCTTGCCCAGCCGCCCAAACATGACCGTGGCCACGGCCCACAGACAGGCCGCCATCAGTGCCGCTAGTTCACCGCGCATAGGCTCTTGGGTCGGCGATGGCCGATATTCTGCAAAACTTAAGTATTGTCACCATAGCGGAAGGCAACAGAATCTTCACACTTCCACGCCAGGATTGTGCTGATTGGTCCCCCGACTGCCGTAGAAAGGACCAAGACAGTCTGACTAATCCTAGGAATTTTGAGTTATGCGTGTCTGGGCTCTAGCTTCTTGCGGTGGACTACTGGCTTTGGCAGGCTGTAGTGCCGAACAATCTAACTCACCAGACTTGGGCACCGCCCCATCCGGCTCCGATGACGCGGCTCAGATCGACGCTCAGCCGGGGCTTAGATCAACCAGTCCCAGCCCCATGGCCCGCCCCGAACTGCGGCCCCGCCAGCAAGGGGGAGAGCAGGCTCGCTTTAGTCCGCGATCGCCTCGCTCTGCCGCTTTAACCAACCGATCGGGCAGCGCTGGGCAAACGCTGCCCCAGGCCGCGCAGCTGCGCGAGCGACTACAGCGCCTGCGATCTCAGCAGGGGGCGAGGCTGGCACCCAATACTCCCCTAACCACTGCCCCGCTGGCCGCCTTCGCGGCTACCCCACCGCGTCCGGGGCCTCAGGCGGCGGCTGAGCGACTGGCCACACAGCCCCAGGCGCTATCTGCCCCAGCAGACACAGCGGTAATCGCTTTACCGACTCCACCCCGCCCCAACGTTGCGGCCCCAGAACTGGGG
>JBARVK010000557.1:0-6122 GCA_049646225.1 Nodosilinea sp. | reverse complement strand
GAGCAAGGGGGCGGTGAGGGCCATACCGCTGCGATCGCACAACACCACAGTCCCTGAAGTGCCGTTGATAGCGATTCGGCCCACCCGCTGAGTAATGGACTCTGGTATGGCCCCCAGGAGGCTAAACAGCGCCTGCCCCCAGTTCTCAGGTGCGGGCAGAGTAGGGTAACCCTGGCGATGTTCCCAACAAAGATGCCGCTGTGGATCGACCACAGCGGCACGCACCCCAGAGGTGCCAAAGTCTACGCCTAGAGCCAGAGGCAGGGTGGTCACGCCACAACCACAGGTAAGAGCACTACTGGCGGCACCATCCTCCTAGCCCCATCTAGACACTCACTTCGCTGATAGAGCGAGTCATGTAGTCAAAGGGAAAATCGACAACAGAAGGGTCGGCAACCCCGGCCTCCTGCACCTTGGCCTTGACAATATCTTTCATGATATTGATGCCGATCACCGTGGGGGCAATGGGCACACCCAGGGAATTGTAGGTTTCGCGCAGCCCCGTCAGCACCCGCTCGTCAAGCACGTCGGGGTTGCCGGCCACCAGGGCGTAGCTGCTGTAGCGCAGGTAGTAGTCCATATCCCGCAGGCAGGCGGCATAGCGGCGGGTGGTGTAGGCATTGCCGCCGGGGCGAATCAGCTCGGGTACTTGGGCAAACAGCGTTACCCCGGCCTCTTTGACAATGCCAGCAGCGTTGGCACTGATGACCGCCGCTGCCTTAATGCGATCGAGGCCGCTGTCAAAGTAAGACTTAATAGAGTCGAGGGCGTTGCTATCGAAATAGCGCCCGGTATTGTCGTAGGTCCTGATCAGCGTGGTGACAGCGTCCCGCATCGGTGGTTTCTCCTAACTCTCACTTGGCAAACAGCATTTTAATATACGGTCGTAGGCGTAGGTCGCCCACCCCTGGCTAGAGGCTCTAACCTCCACAGGAACCAGGTTTTATCCTCGAAAGAGTCTACCACGGCGGTTTGCCCTCTGAACCGCCAAGCCCCGCCAGAGCCCGAGCTTTATGAGTGAATTGTTACAAAACATTATGGTTCGTCACTGGGCATTTATTGGCTTTCCCTGACAAAAAGTATTGGTTGATACAAAATAGGCCAACCCCTCTCCCTAGGATAATTCAGATGAGTTGATGCCTGTAGAGCCCGCCGCGTCGGTATGCCCGTGTCGTTTAACATGGCGTACTGCCTGTCTAGGGCGATCTAGGCCACCGCTGTGGCATAAGCCAGTGAGTGCTAAGGGCATCACCAATGACGTGTTACATCGGTTCTCCCGAGTTTGAACCCTAAACGAGGCTAAGGAGTAGTTCATGGCAACCCCAGCAGACATCCTGAAATGGATTGAGGATGACGGTATTGAGTTAATTGACCTGAAATTTATTGACATGCCCGGCATCTGGCAGCACCTCACCCTGCACAAGAGCCAGATTGACGAGAGCAGCTTTACCGATGGGGTGGCCTTTGACGGCTCCAGTATTCGCGGCTGGAAGGCTATCAACGAGTCGGACATGATGATGGTGCCCGACCCCGACACCGCCTGGATCGACCCCTTCATGGCTCACCCCACCCTGAGCATGATCTGCACCATTAAAGAGCCCCGCACCGGGGAGCTATATTCTCGCTGCCCTCGGGCGATCGCCACCAAGGCGATTGAGTACCTCAAGTCCACTGGCCTCGGCGACACCGCCTTCTTCGGCCCCGAAGCGGAGTTCTTCATCTTTGACGATGTGCGCTTCGACCAAAACGAGCACTCCGCCTACTACTACGTCGATAGCGTAGAAGGCCGCTGGAATACGGGTCGTGAAGAGGTGGGTGGCAACCTCGGCTACAAACCCCGCTACAAAGAGGGCTACTTCCCCGTCGCCCCCACCGACACTTCCCAGGACATGCGCAGCGAAATGCTGCTGGAAATGGCCAAGTTGGGCGTGCCGATCGAGAAGCACCACCACGAAGTGGCTACGGGCGGCCAGTGCGAGCTAGGCATTCGCTTTGGTCGGCTGATCGAAGCCGCCGACTGGCTGATGATTTACAAGTACTGCATTAAGAACGTTGCTAAGCGATGGGGCAAAACCGTCACCTTTATGCCCAAGCCCCTGTTTAACGACAACGGCTCGGGTATGCACACCCACCAGTCGATCTGGAACAACGGTGAACCCCTATTTGCAGGCGACCAGTACGCCGGACTGAGCCAAATGGCTCTGTGGTACATCGGCGGCATTCTCAAGCACGCCCCCGCCCTGCTGGCGCTGACCAACCCCACCACCAACTCCTACAAGCGTCTGGTGCCTGGCTTTGAAGCGCCGGTCAACCTGGCCTACTCCCAGGGCAACCGCTCGGCCTCGGTACGCATTCCGCTCTCGGGCGACAACCCCAAGGCCAAGCGTCTGGAGTTCCGCTGCCCCGATGCCACCTCGAACCCATACCTGGCCTTTGCCGCTATGCTCTGCGCCGGTATCGACGGCATCAAGAATCAGATCGACCCCGGCGATCCGCTGGATGTCGATATCTACGACCTCAGCCCCGAAGAACTGGCCAAGATTCCCTCGACTCCTGGCTCGCTGCTGGATGCCCTTAAGGCCCTGGAAGCCGACCACAGTTTCTTGACCAGCACTGGCGTCTTCACCGAAGACTTCATCAGCAACTGGATCGAGTACAAGCTCGACAATGAAGTCAACCCCATGCGCCTGCGGCCCCACCCCTACGAGCTAGCGCTCTACTACGACTGCTAAACGCTCTGAGATAGGCCCTGGTTGGGTGACCATACAAAAGGAGGCCGAGGGTTAACCTTCGGCCTCCTTTTGTAATGAATACCCTCAATGCGTAGGGGGCGGTCTGCTGCGACCAGCATAGAGTGAGACCTACCAACGGACCGTGCTGTCGCTCGCATTTATGCATGACGCTCAGGGGATTCTCAGGTGAGGGTTTTAGGGTTAAGCCAGTGGTGAACGATAAAATTCTTGTCCGTGTCTAAACTGCTTCCCAAATCAATGAGGGGCTGGCCCATTAAATTTGGGCTGGGCTTGGGGCTGGCGCTACTGCTGAGTCTGGCGCTCAGACCTGGAAATATATGTCACCTGCTCTGTAGCGCCCTGCTGTGGATACAGGCCCAGGGCGCGGCGGGGGTGATTGCCTACATCGGCATTTACAACCTGGCGACGGTGTTGTTTGTGCCGGGGGCCTTGCTCACTCTGGGGGGCGGCGCGCTCTACGGGGTGCTGTGGGGGTCAGTTTATGCCCTGGGGGCGGCCACTCTCGGGGCCACCCTAGCCTTTGCCATTGGCCGCTACCTGGCCCAGGGGGCGGTCTGGCGGCGGCGATGGCCCTTTGGCCCATCACACCCCTACTTTCAAGCCCTCGATGCAGCGGTGACGCGATCGGGCTTTAAAATTGTGCTGCTCACTCGGCTGTCGCCGATCCTGCCCTTCAACCTACTTAACTACGCCTATGGTATGACCCAAGTTTCCCTCAAGCACTACCTGCTGGGGTCTTTGGGCATGGTGCCTGGCACGGTCATGTACGTCTATCTCGGTGCCCTGGTGGGCGATGTCGCCACCCTCGGTAGTCAGCCTGCCCTTCCCCCCCAGGCCCGACTCGTTCAGGGACTGCTGCACACCGTTGGCTTAGTCGCTACAGCTGCTGCCACCCTGGCGATCGCCCGCTGCGCCCGGCACACTTTACAGCAAACCGTACCGCAAACCTCTACCTCCCCCAAGCCATGACCGCCCACTCCCTCAACGTCGAACCCGCTCTGGTGCCCCTAAGTGGCCCCAACCAAATCCTGCAAGCCTACGTTCATCCGCCCGACTGGGTCAACCCCAGCCCTGCCCAGCGCTACGACCTGGTGGTGATCGGTGCCGGTACCGCTGGCCTGGTGGTGGCGGCAGGGGCGGCAGGTCTAGACCTGGGCCTCAGGGTCGCCCTGGTCGAAAAAAGCCTGATGGGGGGCGACTGCCTAAATGTGGGCTGCGTGCCCTCCAAATGCGTAATTCGCTCGTCGCGGGTGGTGGCCGACATGCGGGGGGCCGCTCCCTTTGGCATTCAGCCGCCAGAGTCGATCGAGGTTGACTTTGCCGCCGTGATGGATCGCATGCGCCAGATTCGCGCCGACATCAGCCACCACGACTCGGTGGAGCGCTTCAGCAATCTGGGCATCGACGTGTTTTTGGGCGAGGCCCGCTTTGTCGATGGCGCAGCGGTGCAGGTAGGCGAGCAACGTCTGCCCTTCAAAAAAGCCGTGATCGCCACCGGAGCACGCGCCCACCGCCCCTCGGTGCCGGGGCTGGCCGAGGCTGGTTTTCTCACCAACGAAACCGTGTTTTCGCTCACCGAGCGGCCCCGTCGCCTGGCGGTGATTGGCGGTGGCCCCATCGGCTGCGAGCTGGCCCAGGCCTTGCAGCGGCTGGGTAGCGAGGTGACGCTGCTACACAACCACGGCCACCTGCTCAACCGCGAAGATGCTGATGCCGCCGCGATCGTTCAGCAGCAGCTGCTCAAAGAGCAGCTCAAGATAGTACTGGATGCCAAGCTGGAGCGAGTCGAAATGACGGCAACGGGCAAGGTCCTGCACTACAGCCAGGAGGGTTCATCGATACCCCACACGGTCGAAGTCGACGAGATCTTGGTGGGGGCAGGGCGGGTGCCCAATGTCGATGGCCTCAATCTAGAAGCGGTGGGGGTCGAGTACGACCGCCGCCGGGGTGTGGTGGTCAACGACCATTTGCAAACCACTAATTCCAAAATCTTTGCCGCTGGCGACATCTGCATGGACTGGAAGTTTACCCACGCCGCCGATGCCGCTGCCCGGATTGTGATTAAAAATGCCCTGTTCGCTCCCTTTGGCCTGGGCCGCAGCCGGCTCAGCAGCTTGGTGATGCCCTGGGTCACCTACACCGATCCCGAAATTGCCCACGTGGGGCTGTACGCTCATGAGGCCAAGCAGCAGGGGATCGAGACTAACACCATTGAGATTCCCTTTTCAACGGTCGATCGCGCCCTGGCCGACGGCGAGAGCGAAGGGTTTTTGAAAATTCTCTACAAAAAAGACTCCGGCAAAATCTTGGGGGCCACCATCGTTGCCCGCCACGCCGGGGAGATGATCAGCGAGATCACTACCGCGATCGTCACCGGGCAGGGGCTGAGCGCCATCAGCGGGGTGATTCACCCCTACCCGACCCAGGCGGAGGCGATTAAGAAGGCCGCCGATGCCTACCGCCGCACCCTGCTGACTCCGCGCACCAAGTCATTGCTGAAGCTGCTGACTCGGTTCAGTTAGTCAGAAGGGCGCAACTAGAATTAGCCTCTTGCGACCATCACTGTGACCCCTATTGCTCTCAATACCGTCCTGGTGATCATCCCCAGTCTCACTCAATGAGGCGGCGGCGATTGTAATCGCTATAACTTTGTTGATAGGAACCCAAACCGCCCCGGAGAGAACACTCCAGGGCAGTTTGGGGCAAATCTAAACGAGTGAACTCCAGGGCATTCGTGAGTGAATGGTGAAACCTAAGCCGCTATCCTCAACTGTTTGAGGGCGGCAACGATACCCTCTGGGTCTTGGCGCTGCTGGTAGTCGGTGTCAACAAAGGCGTGGACGATAGTGCCATCGGTGGCCACTACGTAGGTAGCAGGTAGGGGCACCAGCCGCCCCGGTAAAAGCTAATCACCAGTGGCCCAGTTTTTAGGAAAGTGGGCAAGCTAATCCACTGATTCATGGGATTGGGTAGCGTCACATCAGGAATTTTGTCGCCAACATTTAGGCTCTGTGCCAGAATGCCAGAGTTAGCTAGAGCCGCTGCCGCTGCCGTCATTTGAGCCTTAGCGTCCTGGGGCATTTGGGCTGCTGTTTGAGCGACGAGGTTGGTTAGGTCTTGGGTTAACCCCATAGAAAATCTCCAAATTCGACGGTGTTCTATAAAATCACGGTATCGAGACAAGATGAGAGCACCCTGAGCTGCTGACCTTAAGGCCTCTTAACTTTTATGGCCACGTCTAGTCTTGCTCTCCAAAAAAACTCTTTATGTCTTGGAGAGCAAGACATAAAGAGCTTGTCAATAGCCAAATTGTGGTTTTGGACTTAACACTCCCGGTTCGCTCATTTCTAAGGAGGTTCATCAGATTCT
>JBARVK010000556.1:0-9220 GCA_049646225.1 Nodosilinea sp. | reverse complement strand
GCTATGTCTGCAGAAGCGCTATCAGAGTTGCGACCAGAGGGCTGATCGACTAGGGGCAAGTGCCAGATCTTCGGTTTCTGGTTGGGGTCAGCGGCGGTCGATTGCGCAGCCAAATCTAGCAGCAGCGATCGCCCATCGGGAGCCACGCTTAGATGAATGCTGCGCTGCTGGGGCAGCCGCAGCAGTGGGCTTACTTCGCCATCGGCCAGAGTAACGGCCAGCAGCAGCGGCTGCTCAACGTAGGCATCGGCCGTCTGTAGAGTCTCGCTATTGGGCGGTGCATCGACCAGTTCACTGACTAGCACGTAGAGCACGGGCCGGGTGGGGTCAAACTGGGCCTCTAAAATCGCGCCGCTGACCTCAAGCAGTTCTTCTTCGCGGCCCTGGTTGGTGACCAAAAACAGCGATTCGATAAAGCGCTTCTCAGGGTCATCCTGATTAAAGTTGACCATGGCTGCCGCCGATCCATCGGCCTTGAGGTCTAGTACCCGACCGTAATTGGGCAAAAAGTCGAGGGGCTCATCAGGGCCGCCGGTGGACTCTCCCACCAGATCGATAATGGCGGTTCCCTGGCCCTGGAGCAGCAGCAGCGACTGGCTGTCGGGGGCTATTAGAAAATCGCCGCCGGGCTCAGTTTCAATCGGCACAGGCGGTTCCCCAGCCCGCACCAGCCAGGGGCCAAAATCGGCTGGGTCTTGCTGGCTGACCCGCTGCACCACAATGGTTTGCCCATCGGGCGATAGGTCAAATTTGAGGTTTTGGTAGTCGCGGTTGTCGAGCACCAGGGTGGTTTCTCCCTGTGGCGGCGGCCCGCCCTCAGGCAGTAGCCGCTGCCACAGGGGCGGGCGATCGGCGGTGAAATCGATGGGTGGGCGAGGCGTAATGCCCGTGGTCACGGTATAGATCTGCTGATTGAAAACGCCCTCTGCCTGGCTACTGTCGCTGGCCGAGAACAATACCTTGTCCCCTAGAGGGTAAGGCTCAAAGGCCAGCACCGAGAGGTGCTTGGGGGTAAGAATCGTGCGCTCCTGGAGGGCCAGGTCGGCTAAGACCAGGCGGTTGGCTTCGTCACCCTCGACCCCGATGTACAGGAAGGCCCGACGGCGAGCCTGAAACTGAGCCTGAAAGGGCTCAAAACGGCTGGGGCGATCGCGGCGGGCTGAGTAGCGATCGCGGGCCTCATCCAGGCTGAGGGTAAACGACTCGCCGTAGGGCAGCGGGTCGGTAAGGGTATAGGCCATTCGCCGCCCGGCCCAGCTCACTTTGCCCGGCAAAGGGGGATCCAGGGTGAGGTTTTTCTCAACGCTGACCACATCCATGGGGCGGCTAAAGGTGATTAAAAAAGCCCGATCTTCTGTCCCGACTTGGCGGTCTTGCCAGCTAAAATCGCGCACTCGGGCTGTGGCGTGGTCGCCCGAGAGAATGAGTAGCCCCATCACCAAAGTGAGGCCAGCCATCACCACCAGGGCCAGGCGGTCTAGGGGTTGGGGGCGAGCTGAGGGCTGGTTGCGATTGCGACGAGGGCGGCGACGGGCCATAGCTAATATTCGTAGGGAGTGCGGGGCTCGGGAATTTCGGTGAGGGTGGCAGAGCCAATGGTGAGTTGCCGCTTGCCGTCGAGGGGTGTGGTTTGCATTGTGCCCTTAACCTCTAGCCAGGTGTCGGGGGCGGGACGAGACGTACCTGCCGGCAACTCCACCGGCAGCCCCACGGGGTAGGCATCGGCTGCACAGCAGGTGAGCACAAACCGCGAGATCATAATGAAGTCGTCGGGCCAGCCTGGGATATGGGTGACAAACCCGCTCACCGTTGCCCCCTGACCGGTATAGGCGTCGGGTTCGGGATAGACATTGAGGGTACGCACCCAGTCGACAATGGTGCGATTTTCAGAATCGCCGCCGAGGGAAAACCGCTCTGGCCGCGATCGCGTCTGCCCCAGCACGTCGGTAATGCCCCGCTGAAAAGCCGTTTCGCTAGCAAAAGGGCGAGGGGTATAGATCAACCCAAACACCGCAACGGCGATTAAGAGTACGCTGCTCAACTGACGGGGCAGCAGCGCCAGGTGCTCTTGGCTGCGGGGCGCAGGGCCGCGCTGCTGACGATAGCTTAGCCACACCTGCACCACCCGGGCCACGCCCATGGCCAGCAGCAGCCCCATGGCGAGGTGGGCCAGCCACATGTAGTCGGGGTGCAGCAGCAGGTACAGCTTGCCCGTCACCGTAAAGCGCAGCAGCATCAGCCCCCACAGCAACAGCATGGTGGCATCGACCAGGGCCTGCCAGGGCACAGGCCGCCGCTTGGGTGGACGAGAACCGTTAGCTTGAGGAAAAGAGATCATAGATGCGGGTTACAACGACGCAGTCTCAAAGAATACGCTCAGCCCATTATCTCAGGCCGTCGATAACGGTAGCCCATGCCAGGGCTACCCCGTATAGAGATTCATCACCAGGGTCAGCAAAAACGTCAGCTGGGCGGCCAGTACAAATAGGTAGATAATGGCGCGACCTTTAAATACCGTCAGCAGCAGGCTAATGTTTTTGAGGTCAATCATGGGGCCAAACACCAAAAAGGCCAGCAGTGCCCCGCTGGTAAATGTAGAGGCAAACGACAGGGCAAAAAACGAATCGACGGTCGAGCAGATCGACACCACCCAGGCCAGGGCCATCATCGCCACAATGGAGGTGACGGGCCCCTGCCCCAGGCTCAAAATGACCTCGCGGGGAATAGCGACCTGGACAAAGGCCGCGATCGCGCTGCCAATCACCAGCACCGCTCCCAGCTCCCGCAGCTCCAGCACCATGTTATCGACCATCATGCGCAGCCGCTGGGCCAGGGGAGGCGGGGCCACCGCTACCTGAGTCAGCACCTGGGCGGCGGGGGCATCGAGCTGCAGCACCTGCCCTGGCGACTGCATCAAAAAGGTGCCTGACTTGAGCAACGGAGAGACTTCCGGCTGGCCCGTAGCCGCTACGGCGGGCGCAGGTTCCCTCATCATGCGGGTCAAGTTGTCTTGCAAAAAAGGACGCACATCGGCCTGGGCACTAAAGATGATAGCGATGGTAACCGCGACGATCAGGGTAAAACCCACCCGCAAAAAGACAATTTCTGGCTGGTCGCGAAAGGCAATCCAGGTGGCCCAAAAGACGACCGGGTTGACCGTGGGGGCGGCCAGCAAAAACCCGATCGCCACCGCCGTGGGCGCTCCTTTGGTCAGCAGTCGCCGGGCTACCGGAATATTGCCGCACTCACAGACCGGAAACAGAAAGCCGATTAAACTCCCCGCCAGAGCCGCTAGCACCACATTTTTGGGTATGATTGCCAGCAGCTTTTGCTCATCGACGAACAGCAGCAGCACGCTGGAAAAGATCACCCCCAGCAGCAAAAAGGGCATAGCCTCGACCAGCAAGCTAAAAAATAGCGTAATGCCGTTGTTGAGTTGGGTCATAGAGCCAGCCGTAGTGCAGGGCATGCCCCCGGTGGTTAGCGGTACACTACCGGGCAGAAGCACATTTTAGCCGATCTTGCTGACCCCTGACCGTTTGCGGGGATCGCCCCGTCCGCGGCGATCCCCGCCCCTCGACAGCCGCAAACCTCTCGGCTCCCCCGAATAGGACTCTACCTGTGGCACTAGGCCCGCATCGCCCTGCTGGTCAAGGCTGCACTGTGGCGGGCGGCGGCGCGGGGCCAACCGGACGGGTTTGCAGCCAGCCGAAGAACGCTCCAGCGCCTACCAGAAACAGAGTTGTGCTAACCACAAGCTGCACCATGATGCTGTAGCGCATCGCTATCTCCTTGGGCCAACTAGGCCAGATTAAAGTGCTCCATATGGACGTTGGCCACCGGCACGTCCAGACCGAACAGGGCTGATTCAACCGCCTCCATCATGACCGGAGCCGCGCAGATAAAGTACTGTCGACTACCGCGATGCAGCGGAATATAGCGCTCCAGCAGCGCTTTGTCTACGTAGCCGGTTTCCCCATCCCAGTCGTCGTGGCCGTGGCGCAGTACGTAGACGATGGTTAAATCCAGGTCGCCAGTAATGGCGTCTAGCTCCTCCCGGTAGGTAATGTCGTCCCAGGAGGCCGCCGAGTAGATCAGCAAAAAGGGGCGATCGTCCTGACGAGCCACCGCTGTTTGTAGAATGCTGTACATGGGGGTGATACCAACTCCTCCGGCGACCAGCACAAAGCCAGCGCTGTCCCAGTAGCGCTCAGTGGTAAACACGCCGTAGGGGCCGTCGAGATAGGCCTTTGTACCGGGCTTAACCGTCTGAATAGAGCGAGTGAAGTCGCCCAGTGCTTTAATGCCAAACTCAATGCGATCGCGGCGATCGGCACAGGAGGACATAGAGAATGGGTGCTCCCGCATGTGCAGGGGGTTTACGCCCAGGGTCAACCAGGCAAACTGCCCTGGTTCAAAGGTAAAACCGTCGTGGCCCAGGGGTCTGAGTGCGAGGGTCCACACGTCTCCCCGCTGCGGTTGTACCGCCTCAACCAGGTAGGGCTTTTTAGTCATCATCAACGGCTTGACCAGCCGCACGTAGAGAATTAACCACAGCGCCGCCAGCCCTAGCCCCGACCACAGCACCAGTTTCCAAAACAAGCTGAGGTAGTTACTGACCCCAATGGCGTGGGCAAACCCAAAGCCCACTGTGACGATGGCTAACAGGCTGTGCATTGCCCGCCACGGCTCGTAGGGGATTTTTAAGGGGCGTCGCCAGATCGTCGTCACCACCATCACTAAAAAACCGACGGTGGCAATTACAGCCATCCTCGCCCGCCAGGGAGCCTCAGGAAAGTTAAGCAGCTCCAGTGTTTCGGGGTCTGCGATAAAAAGCATGATGGGGTGTGCCACCACCATGACGAAGGCCGCCATTGAGGTGAAGCGATGGAACTGGAGCAAAATATCAATGCCGTAGGATGCTTCAATTCGGTTGACCCGCGCGGTCAGCACAAACTGAAGTACCATCATGGCCAGGCCAATAAAGCCCAGGGCCACTGAAAACTCTACCCAAAACCCTCGCTCAAACGGGGCAGGATAGAGCAGCGCCACCGCCAGGGGAAACAGGCAGATCAGCACGTAGGCCACAATCCACAGCGTCGCCACCGCGATGGGATTGTGCATGAGCAGGCGTTGCATGAACCACCTCTATAATGAGTCAGATATTTGTCGGCACGTCTGCCGCAGCCACTATCCGCTAGCGCTCCGCTAAATGTCCCTATCCTAGGACAGAACTTCGCTGCGGCTGTTTTTCGGATGACGAGACTTGGCGGTCTACCGCAGAGGGGCTGAACGACAGACTGCACCAGCGGCTATAGAAATGCGATCGCCATCTGCACTGTAGTTTCTAAAGTTTGCTGGGGATCAATCATCAACAGATTTTCCCCTGTGTTTAAGGCATTGCGCGGGGCTGTCCAGGGTTCTAAGCAGTAGTAGTCTTTTCCCTTTACCGTCCAAAACACTAGCTTTGTATAGTCAGCGCTCCAGGAGAGCGTTAGCCGGCGGCCCAGGTGGCGGTCAGTAACCGTAGCGGTAGTCGCCGTCAGCCCCTGAAACGCCAGATCGATCTCGTCTTGGTCAAAATCAAAGCTGCCGCCAAAGGCTTCCACCCCACCGCTCAGGTGGTTGCGGAACTCGTGCGAGGGAATGTTGAAGGTGAGCTGAGATTTGTCTTCCACTAAAAAATAGGGGTGCAGCCCAGTTGAAAAGGGCATGGGCTGAGGGGAAAGATTGGTGAACTGCTGCTGTAATGTCAGGGTGTGCCCCCGCAGCTCAAAGGTAAAAGCCAGCTTAAATTCAAAGGGATACTTAGCCAGAGTGGTTTCGCTGTGGGTTAGTGCCAACGTGAGGCTGGCAGATTCGGTAACGTCTTGGCGAGTAACCTGCCAGGGCAAATCGCGGGCAAAGCCGTGCTGCTTTAGGCTGTAGGTTTGCCCGCCCAGGCTGTACTGGCTGTCGGGCAAGTTGCCGCAGATCGGAAATAAAATAGGAATACCACCGCGCACCGATAGCTCAGGGTTGGCAAAGCGATCGCGGTCAAAATAAAACATGTCCTGGCCCTCGACCTGCCAGCGCGTAACCAGGCCGCCGCGATCGGGCACCAGTTCGAGACGGGCATCGGCGTCGGTGTCAGACAGGACGTAGGTGGCAGGAAGATCTGCTTTTAGGGCAACGGCGAACACAAGGAACCTCAGGGGCAGTATGCCTAGACGTTACCACGACTTTTTGGCGGGCAGAAAGCCGTAGCAGTATGGTTCGTCTTAACCTTACAGAGACTACAAATCAAAGCCTTTGGAGCATTACTCTGCTGCGGGCGCTAGCGGTACAGGGCTATCGGGCACGGTATCGGCCCAGCCAGAAACCTCACCGAGAACATCAAGCGACTTAGCCTGAACCTTGGGTGGCGAGGTCAGAATCGCAACAGGCTCTTCATGGCCCAGATTAGGTTGGGGAGCCGACACTTCGCTGTCAGTACTGCTGTCCCCCGATCGCTGGGTTGGTACAGGTTGAAACTCACGCTGTTTTGGCGATACCTTTGGCCCCCATTCCAGCAGATCTTCGTTGAACTCCACCTCGATCTCGGGTGCTGTTGTCGGCTCGTCTGAAGCCTCCGGTGCCGGGATCGGAATTAATGGTAGTGAAGGCTTGTTGAGCTTATCCTCCGGCTTTGTTAACGAGTCAAAATTCTCCGGCTCAGTCAATGCTTCAGATCCAGGCTCTGTCTCCTGATAAGTCGGTTCCTGGTTGGGCGCTTGCTTGAACTCCGGCTCCGGCTTAGGTTCTAGCTCCACCGGCAGAACATCTTCGGCCTCGGGTGACACAAAGGGGCTACTGGGATCGCTAACGGTTTCTGGGGATACCTCTGGAGCCTTCAGGTCTAGCACCACAGGGGATTGTAGGGGCTGATTAAACTGTGACGAGGCCTGCTCAATGCGCTGCAGCACCCCCTGGCTAGCATTGCCTGTCAGAGTTTTGGGCCGAGAGTCGCGCACTCGCACCGGTACCAGTTCAACCTGCATCTGGTCGTCCTTGAGCGAGACCTTCAAAACAGCAGAGTCTTGATTTTCAACTGGCTCATCAGGGTGAAAGACAAAGTCACCCAGCGAGTAGGCAATGGGGCGACCCTTGTAAATTTCCCCCCCCTGAATAACGGTTGGGTGATAGCCCACCACTACATCGGCCCCTTGATCGATGGCCAGACGAGCCAGATTAGTCTGCATGAAGTTGGGCTGCTCGCCGAGGTGATCTACCCAGCGGAAATTCACCACAATCCAGTCCACCTCGTTGCGCAAGGCCTGGATGTCGGCGACAATTTCAGGCATGTTTTGGGCGTTGAAACCGGCCCTGTCCTCAAAGGCCGTGGCGGTTTTGAAGGTTTCGACTTCTTTAGCGATCGCCTCATCCTCTGCCCCGGCTCTTTCTTTGAGCACGGCGGTGTCGTGGGCGGCATCGCTGCCCCCCATGGCGTAGCTCAGGTAGGCAATGCGCTTCCCTTTCACATCGATCACTTCGGGACGGCGGGCCTCCAGCGCATTGCGCCCGGCTCCAATTCGGTAGAGCCCTTTACTGTCGAGGGTGGTCAGCGTTTCGTCTAGACCAGCCGCCCCGTAGTCCATTAGGCGGCTGTGGGTAAGATTAACAATGTCAACGCCACTGTCGACCAGCAGGTTGACGGCATCGGTTCGGGTTTGGTGGCGCAGACCTTCTTGCAGGTTGGTGGCCGCCGTCGCTAGAGGTGTTGCCAGATTTACCAGGGCTAGATCGGCCTCACCGTAGTCGGTGACATCGGCAAAAAAGCCGCCGGGTGCCGTTAGGGCGTCGGGGGCAACATCGTCTAGGGAAATATCACCGCCAAACAGGAGAGTGACATCGTCGTCAGAGGCCGGGGTGAGGGTTGGGTGAGTGATCACGCCTACGGGCTCAAGGGCAGCGTCTACAACGGTTGGCCGATGGGCCCCTGACCCGGTTGGAGTGCTTCCTGCCGTAGATCCCCTGGAGCCTGTCCTTGCAGGTGGACTTTTAACCAGCGCGGTTGTCGCCTCTTCGGTGTTTGTTTCGGGCGATCGGGCGTAGGTTTCACGGGCAGACTCTTCGGCCATCCGCACCTCAGACTGAGCCGAAAACTGGGGCAATGTGGGTGACGGGGTCGCCAGAATCATCTCCAGCAGACAGCCCATCACGAAAGCAGCCACCGCCGACCCCGACAGCACAAAGGTGCGCAGCGTTTGCAGGTGCTGGCGAGATAGTCTTTTAGCTGGACGTGCCGGACGAATTTGAGCGGGCATCGGTGAGGTTTTATCGCGCTCGGCTTTAGCCTTCAGCTCCGCCTGATGGCGCTTAAGGGCGGGGGTGACAATTTTGATGCGCTGTTGCCACAACACCCGGCGGTTGCCCAGAGGTCGAGCCACGACGCAAATACCTTCAATCAGCTCCGAGTTCAGCAACCACATTCGATGGCACAAAAACCGCAGCAGACGATCTTTAATGGGCGGCTGCTGAAACTCCACCACTAGCCGCAAACAACCGGGGCGATCGGCCTGCACCTGTACGAAAATACCGTGGGCCGCCAGGGGCTGGTTCAGCCATAGGGCAATGTCTCGAAAGTAGCCCGCCGCCGCTCGCTCTCGCACCGTGGGAGGCTGAGGCAACGGTTCCAGAGAGATCAGCCGAGGCTGAGGAGGAACAACCGCACTAATCATAGGAAGGCGACTATAGATAAACCAAAATCAAACCAATCAGCATGACTAGAAGTGGCCAAATAACCATCTTCCAGACCCAGTTCAGCGGTCGAAACCGCCACGGCAGATGCAGTGCCCCAATCATAATGCAGACTCGAAAGGGCGGCACATCTATCCCTCTGTCGATCCCCGAACCGCTCAGTCAGCCGGGGCCAACGGCTGACTAGTCAAGGGTTCTGCCCCTGCCGATACAGATTGGCAAGGGCTTTCATCAAATAATCTGCTAATGTCTTATTTTTAATCATCTTGCCTATGGCCATACCATCCCTGAGCGGCCGTGACTTGCTGAGCCTCAGCGACCTCAGTGCCGACGAACTGACCGAACTCCTCTCCTTTGCCACCGAGCTTAAGGCGGGTAAGCACCATCCCCAGTTTCCCCAAAAGGTTTTGGGGCTGCTGTTTCGTAAAGCGTCGACCCGCACCCGAGTCAGTTTTTCGGTAGCCATGTACCAACTGGGCGGGCAGGTGCTTGATCTCCATGC
>JBARVK010000555.1:0-3808 GCA_049646225.1 Nodosilinea sp. | reverse complement strand
CGATTTACCCGCCCGCCAGGGGGCTGTATATCTCAAGTTCAACACCCTCAAGGGGGCCTGGTATCTGGATGACTACAGTGGCGTGTCTCGGGGGGTGCTGATTACGTTTCATACCTCAGACCCTGATCTGGCCGAGGTCTCGGGTACCTATGGCCCTTTCCCACTCGATTTGTTTCGCCCAACCGTAACCCCTCGAACTGAGGGAGGACCACCAACTTAAGCCTGGCCCTACCAACCGCCAGTGCCCCACTCGCGGCTCTGCTCGGCGGCGGCAATGGGAATAGCGCGGGGCACATCCTGAATTACCTGCACATAAATAATCTGATTAGGCTCAATTACGACAGATTGGGGTGCGGTACCTACCGCAGTCGTAGCACCGACTAGGGCACCTCCAATTAGGCCAATACCACTGAAGCTGGTCACCAGCATCAGCGCCAGGGCACCCAGACCAGCTCCAGCGGCCAGCCGAGGGGTACTGACATCAGGGCTGCCCACCATATACTCGGTGGTGCTGGCAAAGTCTACCTGCTGCCCGGCGGGGGAAATGAGCCGTTTGCTAACCCAGCGCTGGCCCTGGGGAGCAGACTCAAACTGGCCAATCAGCTGGCTACCCGCCGGGGCAACAATGCCATTGGTAATGGGATCGCGAATGTCGCGGGCCAGCAGCAGCACCTGATTTTGGCTGGAATCGGTGTTTAAATCGAGCGGTTCGTCACCCACATACCGCAGTTCTAAAACGGTACCCGCCGCCACCAGGGTATCGGGGGAGAGGGGGCGCTCAGCCGGGGCGGGGTTGATGACCTCGGGCAAAGCGGCCTGATCGCTAGAACCGGGCAGGGGACTACCAAATAAAATCGGTTCTCCGGCAGCGGCTAAAATGATGGGGCTTTCTGGGGGGATCACATAACCCTGACTGGTTGTTGCCGGGGCGGTGGGAACGTTGAGCAGATTGGGAGCACCGCCTAGCTCGGCGGGTACCACGGCCACTGGCGGCGGCTCTTGGCCGATGGCGTCGGGTTGAGGGGCGATCGCAGCCTCAGCCGCTAAGTTGGGCAACGCTGGAGGGTCGTTGGCCATGACAGTTGCCGAGCGCCTGGCCTCAGCGGCGGGAGCTGGGGACGGGGTCGCCGAAGTCGAAGGCGCTCCGGGTGGAGCAACGGCGATCACCTCCGCCTGCGGCTGTGCAGTGGGTTGCTCTGGGGTTGAGATCGCTGGCGGTGTGACCGCAATGGGAACACCGCTGGTGTCGCTATCAATGGGAGGTAACGTATCCGCCGCCGCCGGTCGAGTCGCAACAGCTTCCGGCTGAGATGGCCGAGCTACAGAGGGTGAAGGGGTTGCCATCCCAAGGGCAGCGGGTGGTTCTAGGGTTAGCACGGGGCTAGTTCCAGCGGCAGTGAGGGTAACAGGACTGGCGATCGCGCTCGGCTGAGCCACGGACCCGGCCGTAGGTGGTTCTAGCACGGTGGGCGAAGCGACGGCCACTGGGCCTGCTAAAGCATCAAGCTCGGCCAAACTGGGCACCGATACCTGCTCCCCCGGCTGCCCTAGATTAAAGGGATCGACGGGCAGGGTTTCGGGCAGGTTAGCCAAGCTATCGATATCGCTGGGCAGCATCAGGTTAGCCGCTGAGGTGCTCAGTCGCCCGGTACCGGCTTCTGGAAAACCCAAACGGGGGTCATTCCCCGACATAATCGGCAGATCTACGATCATTTGATTACTACCGGATGCTGAAGCAGGGCCTGGGACAGAGGTGGTGCCGGACACCGCTACCGCAGAGGCATTACCTGGGGCAGCAAGGGCGGTGAGCACCCAGCGGGTTTGGTCGCCAGCTGCAATCGATATCAGGCTGGCCCCATCTGCCGCCAGCACCGCATCGACGCTCAGATCGAGCACAACCACCGTGGTGTCGTCCATCTGTCTGAGGCTGATCCGGCTTACAGCTCCGCTGTAGGTTTGCTCCGTTGCAACTGCCCCTAGCTGAGTTTGAGGCAGCGTCAGCACAATACGGGCCGGGTTCGCTTCAATACTGTATTGAGGCGTAATGCCGCTGGGCAGGGTCAGGGTCAACTGCTGAGTAGACGGGTCAAACTGCCAGGCCGCCAGGGTTTCTGCTTGCGCCGCTGGGCTGATCACCAGCAGGGTAGACGCGATCAGGCCTGCCCCAGCCCAGGGCCCTAGCCGATGGCCGATCGCCGCTAGGCCCAATAGCGTAACTGGTTGGATCGAGTATTCCATGGGTGGTGTCTTCCTCGGGGGCAAGTGTATGAATGTAGAGTATCCCTAGCGGCCAAATTGTGGTTCAGAAACGCCAAATGCAGCGTCAACGTTAAATCTAGATCGGCTAAATGCAGCGTGAATCCAAAAGCCTAATTAAGGATACGCACAATCTTAAAAATTGCAAGAGAGCTTTTGGTAGAGAGCGGTGGGAAAGCTTATAGGGGAACTTGGGGAGCCGCGATCGCGTCGCGGGATAATAAGGATGGCGGGTGCTGAGTTGAACCCTAATTTTTAGGCTGAGCACTAGACCGGACGGGTATCCGTTTTAGCCCTGGGGCAACCTAGACCCAAAAAGTAGTCATACCCACCGCTTTATTCACCGACAGTTTTTGGAGACAGCACACCATGGCCCGTTCTACAAGCAATCCGTTGACTAAGTCACTGATGGGTGGGCTAGCTACCGCCTTATTGATCGGCCCCTTCGCGGCGGCAGGCCGGGCTCAAACGCTGCCAAGCCCATCCGCCTCCGAAACGGCTCCATCCACCGAAGCCGATAACGCCCCTCGGTTTACTTGCCAAATGAATGACGGTCAGTACACCGTGATGTATGCTCCCACCAGCCAGGCCGGGCAGGCCTACCCCTGGGCCGTACCCGAGGACATGGGCAGCGCCTGGCCCGCCCAGCGTCGCTGTGCCACGATCAGCGATCGCCTGGAGCAGTACCGCCCTGACGGCCTGCTAGCTTTAGAAACCGCCGTCGAGAATGGCTACAACACCGTTTGTGTGACGACAGAGACCGTGCCCGGCTGCCGCATTGTCTTTACCGTCCCGCCGGGGCAGGATGCAGCCATTACCCGCGATCGCGTCTTTGACAACCTCACCCTGGCTGACCGGGGCGACTCCACCCAGGGGGTGACCACCTTTACCGGCGGTAACAGCGGCATTCTGGGCCAAATTGGCAACGTTCTCGGTCTTCCCGAGGCAACGTCTCCCAGTCGTCGCACCAGCGGCATTGACCTCAAGCCTTTCCTAGACCCCGCCGATGGTGGCACTGGCGCACGTCTAAACGGCGGCAGCCCCGCCGGTCGGCCTCTCAATCCAGACACCTTTCGTTAAGAATTCAGGGTTCTGGGTCTTCGGGCTTAAGGTCTCTTTCCCAATGCTGTCTTCACTCAGGTGATTGACCTTAACCCAGGGTCAGACCACCGCCGCTCTGATCGAGTGGGCAAGTGATAGGGCTTCGTGGTAATCAAGAGGCAGTAACAGCAGGGTTCTATGTTCACTCCTCCTGGTTTTATACAGCGATCGGTATCCCTAGATTTGGGTACGGTGGCCTATGTCGAGGCTGACCCCGCCTTTTGGCCGACGCCCCCAGCGGATTCAGCACCGCTGCTGTTTGTCCACGGGTTTGGGGGCGGGTCCTCCAGCTATGAGTGGTCGAAGGTCTATCCGGCCTTTGCCGCCGGGCACCCGGTGCTGGCCCCAGATTTAATTGGCTGGGGCCACTCTGACCACCCCGATCGCCCCTGCACCACCGCTGACTACATAGCCCTGCTGAGCAACCTGATCGACAGGCTCTGCCCCGCTC
>JBARVK010000554.1:0-7094 GCA_049646225.1 Nodosilinea sp. | reverse complement strand
CACCTTAACCCAGCAGGCGTCAAAACCCCACCGGCCTACACCATTACCCTCGCTACCAACCAGGCTAAAACCCTGGCTCAGGTGTTGCCTTTGGGCGAAGCGCTGCTGCCGCCCCAGGATCTCTATCTCACTAAAGCTGAAAGCTATGTCAATACCTTTGGTGAGCTAACTCCAGCGGCTAAGGCCAATCTACTGCTGCTGCGCCATCGTATGGAGCTTTCCGGTGAAGAGACTAACGGCCTCAACGCCAGGACCATGGGGCCGTTCAAGTCTCTGGGCGAGAAGTACCAGCACTTTCGCCGCGAGCTGCTGGTGTGCAAGCAGGAGAGCGACCTCGATAGCGAACTGTGGCAGGTGATGCAGGCCAAGGCCGATAACATGAGCCTGCCCGAGGCCGATGCTCAGTTCCTCAGGGCTGAGCGCCGCAATGCCCTGCGCCAGGAAGCGGAGCAAGAGCGGCAGCAGCGGGAGGCCGAGGCCGAAGCCCAGCGCCAGCAATACCGGGAGCGACAGCAGAGCCTGGAGCACTACCGCCAAGCCTTCGAGTCCTTAGTGGTGGATGCTCTGGTGCCGCTAAACGTTGCCCCCGATGCGGCTCAGTTTCGTCAGGCCATTATGGCTCAGCTCTCGGGGCCAGAGTTTAATCGAGGCCGCCTGAGCCAGGCCCGAGACGTTTACCACCTCAGCTCTCCAGAGATCGATGCTCTGGAGAAGCGCGTTTTAGATGAGCTGTATGTGCTATCTGACTTACTATAAAGTTGCGAAAGAATGCTTTGGCTAAACCCCCTTCTTGGGGTGCGTCTGTGAGGTGCTGGCTTGGCGCAGGATGTCGATTTTTCAATCAAGTTTACAGATCCTCAGCTCAAGAGCGACGATGTGGCAACTGAGGTTCACTACTTAATCGAAGATCTGCGCGATCTCGACGACATGAGCCAGACCCGTTTTGAACCCATTTCAGACATCAGAGATGTGGCTGAGATTCGGGTTGGAGTTACCTTTACGGCCCACTCAGACCGGCTGGGGCCGATTCTGCGGCGGCTGCGCGATCGCCTCTACTACAACCCGATTGAGACCTGCTTTCAATTTCGAATTTCGGATCTGGTGCTGCAAATTCAAACCTACCAAGCCGACGATTTGACAGGTTTTATGGCGGCAGTCCAAAGCGGGCGGCTATTTGCCCCCGATCGCGACTACCTAGCCGAGGCCGAAACCTACAGCCGCACCCAGGGCGAGCTGTCGCCCACTGAACTGGACAACCTCAACCTGCTGCGCCAGCGCCTGGATCTTACGGTAGAAGAGGCTGAAGTGCTCAATGCCAGAGCGGCCAGCCCTTACCCAACTCATGCCGACAAGCACCGCCACTTTGAAGACATGACCGCCGCTGAGTTTAGCCGTTTGCGCGCTATGGACGAAGGGCCGCCCTTTGCCCCCAAAGACAGTTGGCCTGTGCTGCAAGAGCTGGCTGAAAACTTGGGGTTGCCTATCCTCGAAGCAGAGACTATTTATAAAACGCACCAGCAGCGCTACCGTGACGATATCAGGCTTAAAACCGAGCAAACTACGGCTAAAACCGCTGAAGATGCTCGCCTAAAAGCCGCCGCCAAGGCTGAAGCCGAGCGCCAGAAGCAGGCCCAACAGGCCCAGGACCGCCTCAACCAATACCAAGACCTGTGCCGACAGACTATGGCCAACAGCCTTTATCCCTCCGAGTTAGACCAGGGCCGCCTCGACCAGGCTCGGCGGCTGTGGAACATCTCTACCGAGGAGGCCCTAAAACTGGAGGCAGCGGTGCGCGATGAGCTGCACGGCAGCGTGGAGTCTGCCGCTGGGGTTGACTACAGCCGCCTGCGCAGCCTGCTGTACCAGCAGACTTGGCACGAGGCCGATATGGAAACCGAAATCGTGATTCTTAAAGCGCTCAAGGGCGATATGCGGCCCGTTACCGCCGTCACCATACAGCAGCTATCGCCTATTGATATTGCCACCATTGACGGCCTTTGGACCCGCTACAGCAAGGGGCGGTTTGGGTTCAAAGCTCAGCAGCAGGTCTATCGCAGCCAGGCCCAGATTCAGCCAGACGATCGCCAGCGGTGTCTGGCTTTTGAGCAGGCCTTGGGCTGGCGCGAGGCCCCCTCATTGATTTCCCGGGGCTACAGGCCCTACCATGACCTCAACTTCAGCCTTGAAGCAACGCCAGGCCATTTGCCCACCTGGCGCTGGTGCTGCCCCAGCCTCAGCGATCGCTACAAGATCAATCTTGAGGCGATGGCGGCTGTCATCCGCCACCTCAATGACGCTATACCTTTAGAGTCCGCCGCGACTCCGGCTCTCGACACCACGTTCCCCACCCAACTGGCCTAACCGGAGGGCTTGCCCGTGATCGCTAGCGAAACCAACAGCGGTTTAGACGAAAGCCTCAGCGAACTCAGCCTGCTGCTCAATGAAGCAGACTGGGCAGAGGCCGACAGGCTGACGGCCGCTCTGTTACAAGAGGTCGTCGCCTACAGCCAGAGCCGTGAAGCGATGCGATCGCGGGAACAAGAGCCCCGTTCGCATCCTTATCTCACCACCGAGGCAATAGCGACCCTGCCCTGTGAGCTGCTTCAGGCTATTGACGATCGCTGGCATAGAGCCAGCGGCGGGCACTTTGGCTTTACCGCCCAGCTCCAGATCTATGCCGACCTCTTAGAAACCGTAGACTTTGACCCAGCCCTGAGCAACTGGTCTACCCCCCACCCCTTCTTTGAGGAGGTGGGGTGGCTAATGCTGTTTACGCTGCGGCCCGTGGCGTTTCTGCGGTTTTACAGCGGGCTGGAGTTTGACCTCGACGCTCCCAAAGGCCACCTGCCCGCGCTCTGGTACTGGAAAATACCTCGCATCGCCTCTCTCCAAATGGGCGGCTTCTTGACCGGCCAGGGGGGCTGCTACGGCGACCTGGCCCGACTCGACGCCATGATGCTGCGACTCGCGCGCTGCCATCAGGGTGGGGCTAACCGTCCAGATGGCAGTTATCCTCGCAGGTCTGATCTCCCGGCCCCTGGGGCCGCAGCTGAATCGTGACCTCGGCCAGGTAGGGTAGTTGTTGGTGCAGGTGAGCCTTGAGCTGATCGGCGATCGCCGCCCCCGCCGCCACTGAAAGATTAGCCGCTACCGCCAAAATCACCTCGCTATAGAGCCGATGCCCTAGCCAGCGGCCCCTCACCTGCTCAACGGTAGCGGCTCCTAAAACCCCGTGTTCGACCTCATGGCGCAGGCCATCGAGCACCTCTGGCTCCACGCCATCGAGCAGGCGAGTAAATACGGTCTGGGTTGACTGCCACACCACCCGCAGCAGCACCAGGGTAATGCCCAACCCCATCACTGGGTCGGCCCAGGGGTAGCCTAGCCCTACGCCCAGGGCGCTAACCAGCACCGCCAGGCTGACCAGCCCATCGGCACGAGCGTGCAGCCCATCGGCTACCAGGGCCGCACTGTTGATCGCACGCCCCACTCGCAGACGAAACAGCGCCACCACCTCATTGCCAATAAAGCCAACAACCGCTGCCGCCGCCAGTGCTCCTAGATGGTCCAGGGGCTGAGGATGGCGCAGCCGTTCAATCGACTCATACCCGGTAACCAGTGCGCTCAAAAAAACCACCGCCACGATCGCCACCCCGGCCAAATCTTCGGTTCTACCATAGCCGTAGGCAAAGCGGGGTGATGGCCTGGCGCGAGCCATCACAAAGGCTACCCCCAGGGGCACCGAGGTCATGGCATCGCCCACGTTGTGAATCAAGTCGGCCATCAGTGCCATGCTGCCCGACAGGGCAAACACCACAGCCTGGGCGATTGCTGTGATCATTAGCCCCACAAACGACCACTTCACCGCCCACAGTCCCCGCTCCGAGGCGGCAATCTCAGGGTCTACAGCTCCGTGGGTGTGGCCGTGCCCATGATGATGATCGTCGTGGTGGTGATGCCCGTGGCTGTGGGCCTGATCCGCCGGAGTGGCTGCGGCGATCGCGTCCTCTATTGCGTCCTCCAGGGCGCTATCCAATGCGTCAGAGCCAGACAAGGGAGAAGCCGGGTTAGCCATAGTGCGCAAAGGAGCTACTGAAGCGTTATGGTAGCGACTCAAACCCGAGGTTGGCCACCAGGATGACAAAGACAAAGTTCGGCCCGCTCGCCAAGGATATTTTCTCCGTCTGCTTAAAAAGAGGGGGGCCGGGGAGACAACATCTGCCTCCCCGGCCCCGGTCTAGCTTACGTCGCGGAGGCTAGACCTAACCCCGGTCAGACTTAGTTACCAGGTGCGCCTCTAGGAACCACAGACGCATGTCAATGGTGCGAGAAACCTCGGTGTAGAGGTCGGCGGTATCGGCATCGCCCAGGTCGTCGGTGGTGTCGATCGCTTCGCGGACGTGCTTACCGTAGGCGGCAAAGCGCTCTGCCAGGGCATTGACGTGCTCAGGCCCCTCCACGGCATCGGTGGGGTACTCCGGCAAAATCGACTCGGCAGCGGCCATGCGGGCCGTACCCATAGCGGTGCCACCGAGGGCGGTCACGCGCTCAGCCACTAAATCGACGTACCCTTCCAGCTCCCCCGCCAGTTCGTCAAACAGCTCGTGCAGCTGGTAGAAGTTCATGCCCTTCACATTCCAGTGGGCCTGCTTGGTCTGGGTTTTGAGATCGAGGGTAGCGGCCAACGTTTGGTTGAGGAGGGCACAAACCTGCGATCGCACCTCAGCCGACATATCGATGCGGGTGGGGTAAAACCCGCGCTTGGTCTTAGTTTTTTCAGCGGTTGCAACCATATGGCCTCTCTTTAAGTTCTGTCAATCCGATGGATAACCAACAAATCTGTGATACTGCCCGCAGGCCTAGCCTTTAAAAGGTTACCACTATGGCTTCGGAATCTTCTAAATCATACTCGTTATGAGTACGACTTGCAACCCCAGGCCTCAGGCTGGGGTTGTTTGAAAACAGGTGTGAATCAAACATTCAGCACCTCTTTGCCTCTACCTAGATACGCCTCACTTCTGCAATGCCCTACAGCTTTTCCTATTTTACTGGCCAAACTCTAGCCGCACCTGTTCCACTAGGTCAGCCGTCACGGCTTCGGCTTCGACCTCGCGAGCAACATCTTCAATGCGTTTTCGAGCCTGAGCCCGCACAAAGAACGGAATATTTTTGAGCTTGGCTTGGGCATCGGCCGTCCAGGGAAGTCCATCAACCATTAGCAAAGTCTGCTCCCGATTGTAACCAATGTCCTCATCCTACTAATCGTCACGCCGCGAATGTGAGGTTTTTGCCAAGGTGTTACGTTCCATCAGGAATTGGAGTAGATAGCGACGTAGATTAGGGTGTCGGTTGGCCTTGGAACTCAATCCACTGTTCTAAAGTCCTGGGGGTTTGGGAATACTAGGCCCAGGTTGGTAAATGACCGATCGGCACACGTTTAGCCACGTTACTAGAGAGCGTCATGGTAGCAACACCCCACTATAAACGAACTGAAGCCTCCGCCCTGCCCGATCAGGAGCTGGACCTTCCCAAGCTGGGAGAGGAGGAAGGGGCGGCCCTTCCACTCCATGACTTTTCCCCCGCCGACGTAGCTGACAGCGACTTTGAGGCCGACCCAGCCACGGTGCTGAAGGGAAAGCACACCACCGACTTGGTCCGTCTCTACCTTCAAGAAATTGGTCGAGTGCGCTTGCTGGAGCGCCACGAAGAGGTCTCTGAGGCCCAGTGTGTGCAGGGCTATATGCAGCTGTTAGACGATTTGAGCCAGGCCGCTGAGTCAACCGGCGGTATCTTAGCGGTTTACAGTAACCTGCTCAAAGCCCGCGATCGCCTCTCGTCACAGCTGGGCTATCGCCCATCGCTAGAGCGCTGGGCCAGTGCGGCAGAAGTCCCCATTGCCGATCTCAAGCCCACCCTGTCCGCTGGTAAGCGGGCCTGGGCCGAGCTTAGCAACCTGACCGTACCCGAGCTAGAAAAAGCCATCTCCGAAGGCCTGCGCGCCAAAGAGCACATGATCAAGGCCAACCTGCGCTTGGTCGTATCGGTTGCTAAAAAGTACCAAAACCGGGGTCTAGAGCTGCTCGATCTGATTCAGGAGGGCACCTTGGGCCTGGAGCGAGCGGTCGAAAAATTTGACCCCACCAAGGGCTACCGCTTTAGCACCTACGCCTACTGGTGGATTCGGCAGGGCATTACCAGGGCGATCGCGACCCAAAGCCGCACCATCCGCCTGCCGGTCCACATTACCGAAAAGCTCAACAAAATCAAAAAGGCTCAGCGCAAGCTCTCCCAGGAGAAAGGCCGCACCCCCTCCGTTGAAGACATTGCCCGCGAGCTCGATATGACCGCGCCCCAGGTGCGGGAAGTGCTGCTGCGCGTGCCCCGAGCCGTCTCCCTCGAAACTAAAGTAGGCAAAGACCGCGACACTGAGCTGGGCGACCTGATCGAAACCGACTGCATGTCGCCCGAAGACATGCTGATCCGTGAGTCGCTGCGCCGCGATTTGCAGCAGCTGATGGCCGACCTCACCACCCGTGAGCAAGATGTGATCAACATGCGCTTTGGCCTCGGCGATGGCACCCCGTACTCCCTAGCCGAAATTGGCCGCGCCCTGGAGCTGTCGCGGGAGCGCGTGCGCCAAATTGAATCGAAGGCGCTGCAAAAGCTCCGCCAGCCCAAGCGCCGCAACCGCGTTCGTGACTATCTCGAAGCGCTGAGCTAGAAAACCATCCCGCTCAAGGGACCGGATGTCTATGGGGCAAGTTCAAGACCTGAGCTATTACCCCAGGCACCCGGTTCCTTTTGGCAACGCGCTCTAGGTCTAGCCCTAGGCCTGAAGACAAGACTCAAACTCTGGTAGGGCGACCCTCGACCTCGCTGCCCAGGCTCGCTCCACACACAGAGGTGGCAGAGTTCCAGAAGATTTAGCGAAAGCTCTGCCATGTCTCAAGACGAGGTGGCAGAATCTGATGCGTACGTATAGCTATAGCCACAGGGGTTAGGACTGAATACTCACGCCGTCGTTGCTGCGCAGGCGAGAATCTACCCTGGAGGAACCTTCTCAAATGGATTCCCGTTGCTACGGGAATGACGGA
>JBARVK010000553.1:0-17958 GCA_049646225.1 Nodosilinea sp. | reverse complement strand
GATGTTGGGTTGCACTGGCGCTTCACCCAACCTACAGCAATTCAGATTTTTACTAACAGCAGAGCAATCACCTTCAGGACAACCACCATGGGAAAACCGACTGGCTTTATGGAATACCTGCGGGAAGTGGCGCAAGAAGTCGCCCCCGCCGATCGCATTCGCAACTGGGATGAGTTTCATCTCCACATGCCGGAGGAAAACCTCCGCACCCAGGGCGCTCGCTGTATGGACTGCGGCACCCCCTTCTGCCACACCGGCATCACCATCAGCGGCATGGCCAGCGGTTGCCCAATCAACAACCTGATCCCCGAGTGGAACGACCTGGTCTATCGGGGTCTGTGGGAAGAAGCCCTGGAGCGCCTGCACAAGACCAACAACTTCCCCGAATTCACCGGGCGCGTTTGCCCCGCCCCCTGCGAAGGCTCCTGCGTACTGGGCATCACCAGCCCCCCGGTGACGATTAAGAATATCGAGTATTCCATCGCTGAAAAGGGCTGGGAAGCGGGCTGGATTACCCCCAACCCGCCCGCCCAGCGCACCGGCAAGAAAGTGGCGGTCATTGGTTCTGGCCCCGCTGGCCTCGCCGCCGCCGCCCAGCTCAACTCGGCGGGCCACTGGGTCACCGTGTACGAACGGGCCGATCGCCCCGGCGGCCTGCTCATGTACGGCATCCCCAACATGAAGCTCGATAAGCAACAGGTCGTGCAGCGTCGGCTGGAGGTGCTAGAGGCAGAGGGGGTTACCTTTGTCTGCAATACCGAGGTGGGCAAAGACATTTCCGCCGAGAACCTGCTCAACGAGTTCGATTCTGTCGTGCTCTGCACCGGCTCCACCCGGCCCCGCGACCTGCCCATTGAGGGCCGCGAGCTGAAAGGCATTCACTTTGCCATGGATTTCTTAACGGCCAACACGCGATCGCTGCTAGATGGCTACCCTGGCAACGACTACATCTCGGCGGCGGGCAAAGACGTAGTGATCATCGGCGGCGGCGACACGGGGACAGACTGCGTCGGCACCTCCATTCGCCACGGCTGCAATAGCGTTACCCAGGTGGAGATCATGCCCCAGCCGCCAGAGACCCGCTCGGCGGCCAACCCGTGGCCCGAGTGGCCCAAGGTCTACAAAATGGACTACGGCCAGGAAGAGGCCGCCGCCATGTTTGGCGACGACCCCCGCGCCTACCTGACTACCGCCACTAAGTTCGAGGGCGATGAGCAGGGCAACGTGAAAGCTGTTCACACGGTGCAGATTCAGTGGGGTAAAGACGAAAACGGGCGCTTTGTGCCCCAAAACGTGCCCGGTACCGAGAAGGTCGTTCCGGCGCAGCTGGTGCTGCTGGCTATGGGATTCCTTGGCCCCGAACAGCCGCTGATCGATGCCCTGGGGCTGGAGAAAGACGGTCGCAGCAACGTGAAGGCCGAGCACGAGCAGTACACCACCTCGATTCCGGGCGTGTTTGCGGCTGGGGACTGTCGCCGGGGCCAGAGCCTGGTGGTGTGGGCCATCAATGAGGGTAGAGGGGCGGCGCGGGAGTGCGATCGTCACCTGATGGGCACCACTGAACTGCCCTAACTCGCTCATCCAGAAACCGGGTTGCTGGCCTCAACGGCTGAACTAGCCATCGATCATGGTCGAAAGAAGCCCGGTTTCTCACTGCTTATGAACAATACCTAGGGTCAGCGCAAGAAAACTGTCGAAAAATGGTGCTCGGTTGCGAGCCCTGCGGCAAGGACAGTGAGCCTGTCGTCAGGCCTGATTGAAACTCGCTTCGCCTTACCATTTTTCTTGCGCTGACCGTGAACTAGGGGCGAGAGCCTTTGGAGAGCAGTAGTGTCCGCAGCCTTTGCCAGGGCCGACCCCGCCTCGGCCCCACCAGCACCCCATGGCGAGGGCTAAATAAAAACGACAGGGCAAACAGAACCGACACCACCATCACGATCGCTGGCCCCGAGGGCAGGTTGACGTAGTAGCTCAGATACATGCCGCTGACGCTAGAGAAGACGCCGATCGCGGCCCCCAGCAGCATGACCTGGTGCAGGCGCGGCACCAGCAGGTAGGCCGTGGCCCCCGGCGCAATCAGCAGCGACAGCACTAAAATCACCCCGACTACCTTCATACTGGCCACCACCGTCAGGGCAATCAGTACCATCAGCCCTGCATTCAACAGGCCCGTGGGCAGACCGCCGGCTTGAGCACCGAGGGGGTCAAAACTGTAGAACAGCAGCTCTTTGTAGAGCAGGAAAACGGCAATCAGTACCAGGGCGGCGATAATCGCCGTATCGCGCACGTCTCCAGCTGTAACGCCCAAAATATTGCCAAAGAGAAAGTGGTTAAGATCGATTTTGTTGTCTTTTTGGATGGTGGTAATCAGCGTAATGCCGAGGGCAAAGAAAGCCGAAAACACAATGCCCATGGCCGCATCTTCTTTGATGGGCGATCGCGTGTGAATCCAGGCAATAATCACGGTGCTGATCACCCCAGCGATAAAGGCCCCCACAAAAATGTTCACCCCCAGCCAAAAGGCGATCGCCAGCCCCGGCAGCACCGAATGACTAATCGCGTCGCCCAGCAGGGCCAAACGCTGCACCATCAGGTAGCTGCCCACTACTGAGCAGATAATGCCCACCATGATCGCAACCGCCAGCGATCGCTGCATAAAGGCAAACTGCAAGGGCTCAAAAAACCAGTCAAGCACCGCTAGCTCAGGCGACATGGCCAAAGAAGCCCACGTGGCCGCCGTAGGCGCGGGTCATGTTGTCGCGGGTGAGCACCCAGTCGCGGGGACCAGCGGCGATCAGCTCTTTATTGAGCAAAATTAGCTGGTCAAAGTTGGTAATTGACTCGCCCAGGTCGTGGTTGATCACCATCACAATATTTCCGGCTTGGGCCAGTTCGCGAAAAATGGTGAACAGCACAGTCTCGGTTTTTTGGTCGACTCCGACGAAAGGCTCGTCAAAGCAGAAAATTTCTGCCTCTTGAGCCAGGGCGCGGGCCAGAAATACCCGCTGCTGTTGACCGCCCGAAAGCGCGCCAATGGAGCGATCGCGATAGTCCAGCATGCCCACTCGCTCCAGCGCTGCCGCCGCCACCTGGCGACTACTGGCCGAAAAGCGGTTGAACCAGCCGGTTTTTTTCACCCGGCCCATCATCACCACGTCCCATACCGTGGCCGGAAAAGTCCAGTCAATCTGCGATCGCTGGGGCACATAGGCGACGCGATCGAGCTGGTTGACCAACTCTTCATCGCCGTAGGTTACCCGACCGGTTACGACGGGCTGTAGTCCCAGCATGGCTTTGATCAGCGTGCTTTTACCCGCGCCGTTAGGGCCAAAAACACCCACCAGCTTGCCCGGTCGCACCGTGAGGTTGATATTCCGCAGCGCCTGCACGTCCCGATAGTTAACGGTCACGTGCTCAACGGCAATGAAGGGAGTAGGGGCCATACTGACGTCTCCAACACAGACTAAGCGTGGGTGCTTTCAAAAATGAAACGATTATGAAATTTATTGTATCGTAAAAATGAAACGATTATGAAATGCGATCATGAAGCGGATGAACCTATTACCACGGTACGGAAACTGGGTGGTGGCCGTATTGGTCGCAGGGTTAGGATTAACCAGCTGCGACGTGGCCGAAAGGGATATATCGAGTACGGCATCATCTACGGAAGACAATTCGCAGCCAGCGGTGGTCGCCACCAGTACCCTCCTGGCCGATTGGGCCGCCGAGGTGGGTGGCGATCACATCGAGCTGACCGGTATTTTGCAGCCCGGGGCCGATCCCCATGTCTATGAGCCCGTACCCGCCGATAGCATTGCCTTTGAGCAGGCCGATTTAATCTTCTACAACGGTTACAACCTAGAGCCCAATTTGATCCGATTGCTCAACGCCGCTGGGGTCAATGCCCGCCAGTTTGCCGTCGGCGAAGTAGTGCCTCCCCTAGACTTGGAAAAAGACAACAGCACCGTACCTGACCCCCACGTCTGGGGCAATGTCAGCCATGCCATCCCCATGGTCGAGGCCATTCGCGATCAGCTAATCGAGCTAGCCCCGGAGCAGGAGGCTCTGTTTACCCAAAATGCTGCCGCTTATATTGACGAACTCAACCAGCTTCACACCTGGATTGAGGCGCAGACGGCCACCATTCCCCCCGACCAGCGGCAGCTAATCACGACCCACGATGCCTTTCAGTACTACGCCAACGCCTACGGCCTCACCGTGGCAGGCACCCTAATTGGCCTCAGCACCGAAGAGCAGCCCAGCGCCCGCACCGTGCAACAGCTGGTGACATCAATTCAACAGCTGGGGGTGCCCGCCATTTTTGCTGAAACCACCATCAACCCCCGCCTGATTACGACTGTGGCGGCGGAGGCCAATGTGGTCCTGGCTCCGACCCCGCTTTATTCTGACTCCACAGGTGCTCCCGGCAGCGACGGCGATAGCTATCTAAAAATGATGGCGGCTAACACTCGCGCCATTGTCGAAAACCTGGGCGGCACGGTGACAGAGGCCCCGTTTTAGCCACAGAGCCATCGGGGGTAGAGTACCGGGAGCTAGGGTTGCGAGGGGCTGGGGGGCAAACCCTCCAGCACCACTAGCGCCTCCATCACCTTTTGCACCAGGGGGGCCGCTACGGTCGATCCGTAGGCGTCGTCTCCTTGCGGTTCGTCGATCACGGCCAGCACCACGTAGCGAGGGGCGTCAATGGGCAAAATGCCGACAAAGCTGGTCACCCGGCCCCGACCATAGCCGCCAGAGGCCGCTGCCTTTTGGGCCGTGCCGGTTTTGCCGCCAACGCGGTAGCCGGGCAGCTGAGCCGGGCTGCCGGTGCCATCAGCGACAACGGCTTCCATCATCGTCAGCACCTGCTGGGTCGTTTGGGGGGAGAAAATGGACTGGGGCTGGGGCCGGTCTGGGGTCCAAACCGGTTGACCGTCATCGGTGACCAAGCCGCTCACCACGTGGGGGGTAATCAGCTTGCCGCCGTTGGCGAGGGTAGCCTGTAGCTGCAGCATCTTGATTGGCGACATTGAGAAGCCCTGGCCAAAGGCGGTGGTTGCCGGCTCTACTTTGCTTTGAACAAATTGTTCGCGGTCTTTCATTTGCCCCGCCGCTTCGGCAGGTAGGTCAATGCCGGTGAGGCGATCGAGGCCCAGACGCTGTAGCCAGGTGTAGTAGTCGGCGGCGGGCATTTTTTGCATGATGCGCACCATGCCAACATTACTGGAGTACTTCAAGACATCGGTAATCGAGATTGGCCCGCGCCCGCCCGCTGTGGCGTAGTCGTGGTTTCTAATTTTCCACTGGCCAAACTGCATTTGACCGCTGTCGTTTACCATCTCATCGGGGGTAATCAACCCGGCTTCGAGGGCGATCGCAATATTGATCGGCTTAAAGGTTGACCCCGGTTCGTAGAGATCGCTCACTACCCAGCTGCGCAGGTCGCTCAGATCGGCTTTGTAGTACTGGTTAGGGTCGTAGGTGGGCACGCTGGCCAGAGCCAGCATTTCGCCGCTGTGGGCATCCATCACCATGACCGTACCTCGCTTGGCCCGATGGCGGGTGACCACGGCCTGTAGCTCCTGCTGAGCCGCGCGCTGGAGGCGACTATCCAGGGTGAGGCGCAGACTTACATAGTCTGCTGGTAGAGCATCAGCCTCGGTAGCCATATGCCCTGGACTAGTGGCCTCGGCATCGGTGGCCACTGGGGGTGAGCCAGACACTTCTGTGGTTAAGAGGTCTACGGGAGGACCATAGACCTCCGATTCAGAGACCAGCTCCGGTTGAACTGGTTCTGCCTCGGCAGGTACCAGCGAAAGCTGATCTTGGTAGGCAATTTCCAAACCGGCCTGGGGCTCGCCCTCAATATTTACGAACCCGACGATGGGGGCAAAGAGCTGCTGCTGGGGATAAAAACGCTGCTGCTGAGGGTGCAGCTCCAGCCCATCCAGGCGCAGGGCCCGGATGCGGTCAACGGTGGCTTCGTTTAGACCATCGACCAGACGAATGCCAGTGGGCTGGCGACTAAACTCGCTCAGTAACTCCGCCTCTGGTTGCTCCAGTAAAGGGCTGAGGGCGGCAGCTACCTCTGGCACGGTCAGGCTAAAAAGCTGAGGATGGGCGTAGAGCGTATAAACAACCTGATCAACGGCCAGCACATTGCCCTGGCGATCGCTAATGGAGTGACGCACCTGGCGCTGTACCGGGGGCGCAAGCCGCTGCTGCTGAGCCAGGCTGGCGAGATGATCGCCCTGGGCTAGCTGTAGCCACACCAAGCGCCCGGCGATCGCCAGTAGGGCCAGCAGCAGCAAGGCCCACACCAGCAGCACCCGCCCGCGTGTAGCGGCTGGGTTGAAGGGAGCGACAACGGCTGAACGAACCGGTTGGCGACGGCGGCGGCGGCGAGCAGAGTAGGCAGAACTAGCCATGGAACAAAACGTCGGTAAAGAGTGGGCTAGCGCTTAGTACCCCAGCGGTACATGGACCTTAGGCAACGCCAGACGATTGACGACCGAGGCCGGGGCTGAACCAGCCGCCGCCGTATGGGGAGTGGGCTTCAGAAAAATGACGTTGCTCGGCTGAGGTGGGTAGAACCCCATGCCCTCGACCTCAACCTGGTGGGCCAAGTGATTTTTGAGCACCTCATTGGCGGTAGTAAGCTGCTGCTCGCTGCGCTGGAGGCGACTGAGCCGTTGATTGGCCTGGTTAAGCTGACGGCTGATATAGACCGACGTGCCATAGCTCATTAGAGTAAGCGCCACCAGCGACCCCGCCAAAACCGAGGAAACCAGGTGCAGCTGAGAGAGCCGCCGCACGCTGGGGCTAGAGGCATCAACCCTAGGCGCGGTAGACAGTACTATCGGCGGCGAAACCCTAGATCTGAGTTTTGCCGGTGCGGCAAAACTCTGATGTGCTGGCGCAGAGGCTGCTGCCGCGCCGCGCCGCGATGGTACCGGTTGAGGCACATAGGATTTCAGCGCAGCAGACATAGACGACCCACCCCAGTAGTGAAACTGAAGTCAGGATACTGCATTCTGAAATATTTGAGCTATTGAGCGGCAAAACTGCCGCCATCTATAAAACCGGGCCTAGGTGATCTACAGCTTGGTACCGCACTCCGTACAGAAATTGCTGGTCGAGGTGTTTTGATGGCCACAGCTAACACAGGGGGCAGAACCGTTGCCCAGGCCGATGCCGTGGACCTCGGGCAGGCCAATCATCTGATGGTTGCCCTTACCGGGGGCGACCATGGGGTAGCAGTTTTCGTCGCGGCGCACGCGCACATCGAGCAGCACGGGGCCAGGGTGGGCCAGCATGGTGGCTACGGTAGAGCTAAGCTGGTCGCGATCGCGCACGACCATGCCCTTAATGCCGTAGGCCTGGGCGAGCAGCTCAAAGTTAGGCATGCCCACTTCCATATTGGACGACGAATAGCGCTCGCCGTGGAAAGCCTGTTGCCACTGGCGCACCATCCCCTGCCAGCCGTTGTTAATAATGACGGTTTTGACCGCAATATTGTACTGGGCCAGAGTGCCCAGCTCCTGCAGGTTCATTTGGAAACTAGCGTCGCCGCTGATGCAGATGACGGTTTCGTTGGGCAGCGCCACCTGTACACCCATAGCAGCGGGCAGGCCAAACCCCATCGTGCCCAGCCCAGCACTCGACACCCACTGGCGGGGGCCGTTCTTGAGGAACTGAGCTGACCACATCTGGTGCTGCCCCACGTCGGTGGTGTAATAGGCATGAGGAGCCTGGGTAGCCAGTTCAGAAATGACTTCCTGGGGCGACAGCACGTCGGGATAGGTGGGTACCGTCAGGGGGTAGTCGCGCTTCCAGCGATCGATGCGATCGCGCCAGGCCGCCGTTTGGTTGGGCGGCGGCGGCTGATTTTCTTCGTCTAAGCGGTTGAGGAGGTTCGTCAGCACCTGTTTAACGTCACCCACAATGGGCACTTGGGGGACACGGTTTTTGCCGACCTCCGCCGGGTCAATGTCGATGTGAATCACCTGGGCTCGGGAGGCAAACTCGTCGAGCTTGCCAGTGACGCGATCGTCAAAGCGCGCCCCCACGGCAATGAGCAAATCACACTCGCTGACGGCAAAGTTGGCGTAGGCTGTGCCGTGCATGCCCAGCATGCCCAGGGCCAGGGAATGGTGCTCGTCAAAAGACCCCTTGCCCATCAGCGTCGTGGTGACCGGGATTTGAAAATATTCGGCCAGCCGCAGAACCTCGGCGTGGGCGTTGGCGGTAATAGCCCCACCCCCAACGTACAGCAGCGGTCGCTCACTCTGGCGCAGCAGCCGCAGGGCGGGGTTAATCTGGCGGGCACTGCCTTTCACAGTGGGCTTGTAGCCGGGCAGATTAACCTGCCCCGGCTCGACGGGCACGTAATCAAACTCGGCCAGGCCGATGTCTTTGGGAATGTCGATCAGCACCGGGCCAGGGCGACCAGTTTGGGCGATGTAAAAGGCCTCGGCCACCATACGAGGAATTTGGTCTGGGGTGCGGGCGACGTAGGAATGCTTGACCAGCGGCAGCGTAATGCCAAAAATATCAGTTTCCTGAAACGCATCGCTGCCGATCGCATGGCTGGGCACCTGACCGGTGATCACCACCATGGGTACCGAGTCCATCTGGGCGGTAGCGATGCCCGTGACTAGGTTGGTAGCCCCTGGGCCAGAGGTGCCAAAGCAAACACCCACCTTTCCGGTAGCGCGAGCGTAGCCGTCAGCGGCGTGGGCCCCACCCTGCTCGTGGCGCACCAGAATGTGGCTAATGCCCCCCGCCGCCTCGGCCCGGTACAGCTCATCGTAGATCGGCAGAATGGCCCCGCCAGGATAGCCGAAAATATGTTCTACCCCGTGCCGTCTGAGGCTGTCGATCAGGGCAAAGGCACCGGAAGCGCGGCGCACGAGAACATTGTTAGGAGCGGCAATGGGAGTCGTCATAGCGGCGGGTGCTTGGGTTGGGCTAGGGCTAGAGTGCATTGCTTGAGAAGAAAACTATATCGGGCCATTTTCTCCCTCCGGCCACACGGGCAGTGATATGGTCTCACCGCCGCTGCTTTACAGGAATGATGTGACTAAAAGCTGTTAAATGAGAAACATTTCCCTCATATTAGCAGCAGAGACTAGAGTCTTTAAGCTACCCCCAGGGTCTACTTTGAGCGGCTAGTTATGAGCTGTTGATATTTAGCTGAGGGCTGAGCCCGAGCGCTCGGTACGGTAGCGGTCGATCGCCGCCCGCGATCGCTGGCACAGAAAGTCAGCAGCGGTCAGCCTTTGCCGCCGCTCGCCCGCTTTTATAGCCCAGCCGCTGACCCCCTGGGGATGCTGCCACAAAGTTAAGTGCGGTACCGCCGGATCGGCATAAAAATCGATATCCCCAGCGCCCAGCCAGCGCGAGGTGGTGTGGGTCGCAGCGTCATGGCTGAGCCGATAGGTTGGCACACCTGGGTCACGGGCAACGCCCCATCCATCCACCAGCAGCAGCGCCAGTACCGGCCCCCGGTAGCGCTGCCAGTAGGTCGCCAGCGCCGCCGCCCCCACACAGCCAGCGCTAAAGGCCCAAATGATCACATCACTGGATGCGCCCGCCATGGCTTCGCCTGGAGCCATGGCCTCTAGGCGAGCTTCGAGGGTTCGGCGCAGGGCAAAGGGCGAAACCACCCCCAGGGCGTGCTGGGGGGCACAGACAACCGCCCCTAGCTGGCTCAATACCTCATCGCGAGCAATAGTGGCCAGCACCTGCCCGGTGTAGCTGGGCGGATGCATGCCGCCACAGACCAGTAAAGCCGTCCGCTGAATATTCAAGGCTACTATTATTCAACCCTAATACCATACATTGAGCAAAACCTAGAGCCAACCGCGCCGTATATTACGTTACGAAACAAACCCGGAACCAGCACTTCCGGTAACAACACAAACGATTGAGAAACGATTCACTTTACATAGTTTTCATAATCACCTGAAAGAGAATAATTATTTTTTTCTAAAACTTAAGTAGGGACATCGTAGTTGTCGCGTTTATATAGGGAATACCTAACGGAGGTGGGTCGTGTTTCGCATCGGCGTTTGAAGCTTCTTTATGATTCTGGCTTTGACTCTTTCTTTAACCATTTCTTCAAGCTGAGACTCAGGCAAGTGAGCTATGTCGAGAAGACCAATACTCAAGCTCCTCTACATCACTTACAGGCCTTTGCCGAGCTTTTTTGCCTGATCCCCTGGGCCAAGCAATCTCAACAATCCTCGATTTCTCACTAAGCTTTCCTGGAGTTTAAATTCAATGACTCAAGCGATTTTTAACTTAACTTTACCGATTGTAACAGAAAAAATTGACGAGATTTTAGCCTCCTACCCCCTCTATGAATACCGTCAGATCTTTGCCGTTCCTGAGTTACGACAAAAACTGACAGCTTATGTTTTAGCCCGGCTGCCGGTCGTCTATGTAGCGATGGATAGCGGCGTTACTGGCGATATGGCCTCGACTGGGCAATGTTACTCGTCTGAGCAGCATGACCAAATCAACCGACTGATTCACCAGGGTATTGATGCGCTGCTAGGTCGGTCTGAACGGTGGCAGCGGCGTTCCAGTGCCGAGCGCATGGAGGCTGAGTCGGTTCCATCTAGCTGGTTTAGCTAAGCTAGTTCTCGCGCCCCGCTAGCTGCAAAGGTGGGCTGATGACCGCGAAAATACCTGGGAACTGGCTGGGTTTTCGTTCGGTTCTACCCATAGCTCAATGGGGGGCTGAGGGCTTAGTCTCGTAAATAGACGGTGGGTTGTCCTAGTAGACGACCTGCCACCTGGGGCTTAGGTGCCGCAGGTGGTCTATTGCAGAGACAGGTGACGCCTTGGTGCAGCAGTTTTCTCCCCTTAGTTCACTACTCAATGAGCCGCTGCCGATGGGGTCTGGGGCCGAGCATGCCCCCTGGCACCACGGCGAGGCTCCAGCCTTTTGCGGTAGTGGCGCTGACCGTTGGCCCCAGGCGCATATGCAGGCTGAACACGAGTGGCTGGGGGGCCTGACGGCTCTCATTAAGCTATTGATCGATCTCCCTTCAGGGTCAGAACTCGACTCAGGTTCCGATCTAGAAACATCCACAATCGGGGGACTGCCGCCGCTGACGGGGGGGGTATTGTCGGGGCCGTTTCCGGTGCTGCCCGATCGCCTGATGGGGCAGCGTCTCTCCCACTGGCTGCTGGTGCCAGAACCGCTGGAGCAAATTTTTTCGGTCACGCGTCCGCTCCTGCCAGGGCAGGGGCAGCGGGGGGCTAAAGGGCCGGTCTGTGATTTGCAGATGGTACCCTTAGCCGATCGCGATCCGCTGATTGAGGAGCGGTTTTGTTTGCTGCTGACCCGCCGCTTTAGCCTGCTGCTGGTGTTGGGCTACAGCGCCAACGGGCTACCCCAGTTTCAGTTTTCCTTTGACCCCGAGGTTATCGCTCAGAGCTGGCAGCAGCTGCGCGATCGCGTTATGGATACCCGCCCACCGCTGGTGCCGGCGCTCGATCGCCTGTTCGAGCAGTTTCCTCCGGTTGCCCCTGACTATCGGCTGGTTACCCGTTACAGCCAGCTGATCTTGGCCCAGTTACGCCAGCGATTTCAACCCGAGGTCAATGCCGAGTTTCAGCCCCCAATCGGCAGCGTACCGGCCCTGGCGCTGCCCGCTCGGCCAACCCTGGCGGCCTTTCAAACTGACCCCAGCCCGCACGTGGCCATGGGGGTTAACCAAACCGCTTTTGCCCAGCCCGAGCCTGCCCCAGTGCCTGACGACAGCCCAGATACTGAGCTGTTGAAGGCCATGGCCCACGAAATTCGCACGCCCTTGACCACCATTCGCACGCTGACGCGATCGCTGCTTAAGCGCAAAGATATTGGCGAGGAGGTCGCCAAGCGCCTGCGGCTGATCGATCGCGAGTGCACCCAGCAGATCGATCGCTTCAGCCTGATTTTTCGCGCCGTCGAACTAGAGACCGACCGGGCGCCCAGGCCGCGATCGCCCCTGTCTGCGTTTTCCCTCAATCAGCTCTTTGATGAGGCCATTCCTCGCTGGCAGCAGCAGGCCAGCCGCCGCAACCTCAGCCTGGCGGTGAATGTGCCGCCCTGCCTGCCGATGGTCAACAGCGACCCAGCCATGCTGACCCAGGTGTTGACGGGGCTGATCGATCGCTTTACCCACAGCCTGCCGCCCTCCAGCCACATCGAGCTAGCGGTAACGCTGGCGGGTCATCAGCTCAAACTCCAGTTTCAGTCGCAGCCCCCCGACGGCAGTGGGGCGACCCAAACGCTGGAGGACCCCTTTGCATCGCCCTTCAAAGCCCTGGGGCAGCTGCTCATGTTTCAGCCCGAGACCGGCGGCCTCAGCCTGAACCTCCACGCGACCAAAAATCTGTTTCAGGCCCTGGGCGGCAAGCTGATCGTGCGGCAGCGCCCCCAGGCGGGCGAAGTGCTGACGGTCTTTTTGCCCCTGGAAACCAAAACGCTTTAGGTTTTGGCTACAACGTAAACCGTTATTCGCGCAGATGGCCAGTCAGGATTGCAGTCCAACGCGGTTTCCCAACCCCAGTCAGCACCGATGTACTTTTTGGTTGGCGATGCCATAAATCTTGAGGCGTTGCCTACATTCGTTCTTTACACTAGGGAAAAGCTAGCCGTAGCCATGCAGCAACAGCGATGAAATTTGTGCTCTACAGTAAGCCCGGCTGTCACCTGTGCGAGGGGCTAGAAGAAAAACTGGTCGCGGCGGGCCACCTGCCCTTTGAGCTTGAGATCCGCGACATTACCACCCGCGACGACTGGTTTCAGCGCTACCAGTATGAGATTCCGGTGCTGTGCCAGGTGCTGGTCGGCGAAACTGGCCTTCAGGAAAATCCGCTGCCGCGCCTGTCGCCACGGGCACCCCAGGCTAAGGTGGAGCAATTGATACAGACTTATCTGGGCCAGAGTAAGGCAGAATAGGTCAACTTCAGTGATGTGAGGAGTTGCTGACATGAAGCTGCGCCAACTGCTTGAGGACTTGCCCACTGGGCTGATCGAGGCCGGATTTACGCTGCCCGAGGAAATAGGCGATCGCGATATCAAAGGCCTGTGCACCAATTCCCACGCCTGCCAGCCGGGGGATGTGTTTTTGGGTATGCCCGGCACCCGAGTGGACGGCGGTGAGTTCTGGCCCAGCGCCATTGAGGCGGGGGCGACAGCGGCGCTGGTTTCGGCCCAGGCGCGCCAAAACCGGCCTGCAGATGGCGCTGCCGCCGTAGTGCCGATGACCGATATGGCCGTGGCCTGCGCTGAGGTGGCGGCCCGGTTCTACAACTACCCCGCCCGCCAAATGGGGCTGGTCGGGGTGACAGGCACCAACGGCAAAACGACTACAACGCACCTGGTTGAGCACTTGCTCAATGCCGCCGAGCAGCCCACGGCCCTGCTCGGCACGCTCTATACCCGCTGGCCCGGACATCAGCAGACGGCTCTTTACACGACCCCCTTCGCCGTAGACCTTCAGGCGGAGCTAGCCAAGGCGCGCGATGCGGGCTGTCGCTACGCGGTGCTGGAGGTCAGCTCTCACGCCCTGGCCCAAAAGCGCGTGTGGGGCTGCCCCTTTGAGATAGCGGTATTCACCAACCTGACTCAAGACCACCTCGACTACCACCGCGACATGGAGGACTACTTCCAGGCCAAGGCACTGCTGTTTGGCGAGGCGTATTTAGCAGGCCGGGCGGTAGTTAATATCGACACGCCCTACGGCGATCGCCTCGTGGCCCAGCTGACCGCCGATCGCGTCTGGACCTACAGCACCCAAAACCCCGAGGCCGACTTGTATACAGGCGATCTCACCTATCAGGCCAGTGGCGTGACCGGTACGCTGAAGACCCCTGTGGGCGTAGTGCCCTTTAGCTCGCCATTGGTGGGGCAGTTCAACCTAGAGAATTTGCTGGCGGCGGTGGGGACAGCCCTGCACCTGGGCGTGTCGCTCGATACGATCGCGGCGGCTCTGCCCAACTTTGGCGGTGTGCCGGGGCGGATGGAACAGGTCAAGGTGGCCGACGCCCAAGACATCAGCGTGATTGTTGACTACGCCCACACCCCGGATAGCCTCAAGAATTCGCTGCTGGCGGCGCGGCCCTTTGTGCCGGGGCGGCTGATCTGTGTGTTTGGCTGCGGCGGCGATCGAGATCGCACCAAACGCCCCCAAATGGGCCGCATTGCCTACGATCTGGCCGATATAGCTGTGGTGACCTCCGACAACCCTCGCACCGAAGACCCTGAGCAAATTTTGCAGGATGTAGTAGCCGGAATCCCAGCAGAGCTAGGGGCGGATCAGGTGGTGTGCGATCGGGCTACAGCCATTGCGGCGGCGATCGCTATGGCGCAGCCCGGCGACGGCATTTTAATTGCGGGTAAGGGACACGAAGACTATCAAATTCTCGGTACCGAAAAAATCCACTTCGACGATCGCGAGCAGGCCCGCCATTTTCTCGCAAAACGGTATATGAGCTAGCTTTTTTGCTCTAAAATGTCGGCGTTGAGTGAATACATGCAACATTCGCGCCGTCATTTTAGATGGTTAAAGATACGCTAATAGGGGCCAGGGCTGAGCCAAGTATGGATCGGCCCTGAACCGGCCCTGGACCGGCCCTGGACCGTTGGAGCACTATGCAGTCGTACCAAGAGCAAAAGGTATCGCTTCACCGACTGCTTCAGTTGAGTGCAGCAACCCCAGACTACTTACAGGTTAAGCCCAAAGGGTTTAGGGCAATTCTGCAATCGACCGTAGAATTTCTCGAAGCCCACGATGTTCAAGCCAACTTGCTGGTTAAGCTGCCGGCAGGTGAGGTTTGGAATGAGGAGGTGTTGCGCTACAGCCAGGGGCTAGGGGCAGATCACCGAGTGTTCCGGTTTGTCCGCCTCGATCCGGCCCTGTCTCTGCCGCCGTCTGGCCCTCAGGAGATGATGTTACCCATCACCACGGGGCATACCTGGCGAGGAGACTATTTTTTGGTGGTGCAGTCAGAAACGTTTGCGGCGATGGTGGTGGCCCATCGTTTACAACCGCTGTCGGCGACTCTGGGTACCGTCCTCTCCCCGTCCCCCGAAACTGACGAGGATGACGATGGCTCCCCCGCTGTAGACGAGGCCCACGCGGCTCGCTCTTCATACCTGTCGGTATGCTGCTCGGCAAACCCCGATTTGGTCGCCACCGTGGTGAGCGCCATTGGCCACCAGATGACTCAGAGCGCTAACGCCGAGATCGAGACCGACCTGGCGGCAGTGGTGCAGCAGTGGTCTCAAATCAGGACAGCCCAAACCCTCACCCCCGCCTACCTGACCTTGGTCGATCGCTGGCTAAACTGGCAGCTCAAGCGCCAGGAGCAGCTGCGTCAGTCGGCTTCGACCTATCGCCGTCAGGCCCTGGGCATGTCGAGCCTGTCCACTCAAAATGAGGTGCTGATCAACACTCTGCGCCTGAAGGACGACTTTCTCAACACCGTAGGTCAGGAGCTGCGCACTCCCCTGACCACCATTAAAACCGCCCTTACCCTACTCGATTCACCCCATCTCAAGGCACCTCAGCGACAGCGCTACATGGAGATGATCAGCCATGAGTGCGATCGCCAGAGTGCACTGATCAGCGGCGTGCTTAACCTGCTGCAGATGGAAACCAGTATGGGGCAAACCCAGATCGATCCGCTTAACCTAGCCGAGGCCGTGCCGCCCGTGGTGAGTACCTATCAGCCTCTGGCCACCGAGAAGGGTATTATGCTGGCCTACACGATTCCTCGACAGGTGCCATCGGTTAGCTGCCCTGGCAGCTGGCTACAGCAGATTATGATTCATCTGCTCAACAACAGTCTCAAATACACGCCCAGCGGTGGGCGGGTGTGGGTCACAGCCCGCAGCACGTCTAAGTACGCCGAAATTGAGGTGCGAGATACGGGCATCGGCATTGCGGCCAGCGACCTACCCCGCATTTTTGATCACTTTTATCGGGGCCGCAACCTGCCGCCCAATGAAACCGAAGGGGCCGGGCTGGGGCTGTCGATTGTGCAACAGTTACTGCTCTACTGCGGGGGCAGCGTGGTGGCCCGCAGTCAGCCTGAGGAAGGTACCACCATAGCGGTACGACTGCCCCTGCACCATGGCTAACCGCGATCGCTAGAATGGTTGCTTTAGCGGGCAACGTTTGCTTTGACAGTCCCAAAATCTGCCGCCCCAGGCGGTTATGAGGCCAACCTGGGCTCAATCTATGCACTGCTGGCCTACAGCACCTGGGGGCTGCTGCCCATCTACTGGAAATGGTTTGGTACCACCCCCGCTGTCGAGGTGCTCAGCCACCGCATGATTTGGTCGGCGGTGTTTCTGGTGGGTATTTTGACGGTGCAGCGGCGGCTGCCTGCCCTGATGGCCCTGCTGCGAGGATCAAAGACCGACCCTAACGGGTCATCGCTGCGTCAGGTGTTGGTGCTATTGCTGACAGCCAGCCTGCTGACCTTCAACTGGGGACTCTATATCTACGGGGTCAACAGCGATCGCGTGGTTGAGGCCAGCCTGGGCTACTACATCAACCCCCTGGTGACCGTGCTGCTGGGGTTTGTGTTTCTCAAGGAGCGCCTGCACCGGGGACAGCAGGTGGCCGTGGCCCTAGCGGTGGTGGGGGTAGGCTACTTCATTTGGCAACTGGGCACCGTGCCATGGCTAGCGCTGGCCCTAGCGATCTCCTTTGCTCTTTATGGGCTGTTGCGCAAGGTGGTGGCGGTGCCCCCTCTGATTGGTTTGGCGGTTGAGACCCTGCTGATTACCCCGTTCACCCTGTTATTTGTGGGCTGGCTCGGGTTGCAGGGGCAGGGGCACTTTGGTACCAGCCCGGCTCTGACGCTGTTGTTTATCGGGGCTGGGGTCGCGACATCCATGCCACTGCTGTGGTTTAACAATGCGGCTCAGCGACTGCCCTTAGCCACCCTGGGGTTTTTCCAGTATTTGGCTCCCTCCCTGTCGCTGCTACTGGGGGTGTTTATCTATAACGAGCCGTTTACCCAGGCCCACGGCATCACCTTTGGCTGTATTTGGCTAGCGCTGCTGCTGTACTCGGTGACGGCACTGCGTACTAGAGCAGCGCTTCAGTCACCGACCAAAAGCGGCGGCTGAGGCGGCACATTCAGTCAGAGCGGGCGCAGGGCCAGGGGCCTTGGCCCTTGGCAGTACCGGAAACGGCAGTCCCAAACGGAGAGTGAATTGTGCCAGCGTCAACCGCCGCCGGGGCGGGGAACCAGAGTTTAAGGAAACTCAGATTCCCGAGGCGCGATCGCGCAATCTAGGCAGGGTAAACCTGAAGCAATTGCTTAGCGATGTAGCCGTAGCCCAGGATGTGGGTGCTGCACTTGTTCTCAACGGGGCCAATGGAGGCCACCGCTGCGATCGCGTACAGACCGGGCACCAGCGTGGCCGAATCAGGCGTGGCTCTGTAGGTCAGCGTATAGCTGAAGTCATCCTTTTCGGTAATGTCGGTGACGGCCCAGTCGGTCTCGGTGGCCTTGCCAAGCCCCTCAAAGGCGAAGTCAACAGTCATGCGGGTACCCAGGCACATTAACAGAGAGCTCAGCGGGGACTCATTAAACGTAATGTCAACGCTGACGCAGAACTCTTCGTTAGAGGCGACAATATAAGGTGATTGCGCGGGCGCAACAATCTTATCTTCGGGCAGACCGGCCTTGCCAAAGACTCGCAGATTAGACAGCTCAAAATATACCGGCCCAAGAATATTCTTGGAATAGGTTTCGGTGTCAGATAGCTGCTTCTCAGACTGAGGACCAAACACTTCAGCCTGAACAAGGGCTGTCATATTTTCGACGATTCCTGCACGTTCCATAGCAATTTTTCTCCTAATAGAGTTGTTTTCAGAGAGATTGACAAGGAAGAAAATCTATTTTCTAAGCACTTAATTTGCGCTTTCCCTATCAACT
>JBARVK010000552.1:0-6178 GCA_049646225.1 Nodosilinea sp. | reverse complement strand
GGTTTACCCCTAAAATCCCCAGGTTCGCTTGGGGCCAATATCGAGATGAACAATGTTGGGAATGTCGCTGTAGATGCCGACCCCCCCCGGCCAGGTGAGCATGACTGCGTTGGCTACCTGACGACCGCTGAGCCCCTGCACCTGGATGTCGGCGGCTTTGCCGTACAGGTGCTGACTGTAGATTGCTCCACCCACAGCTGCGTTAATGGCGGGCGGACGATACCAGGAGGTGATGGTGAAGGGGCGGTTGAGGCGATCGCGCACCTGCTGTAAGGCTCGAGCCAGGCCAATAATATTGTTCACGATGGTTTCGGTCTCGGGAATGCGAGAGGCATTTCTGGTCGCCTCACCCCAGGTAAAGCTGCCGCCGGGAATGATCGGCTGATCGGTGTAAAAGGTGGACACGTTGCCCGGCAGCTTGAAGGGGCGACCCACGTACTGTGGCGACGGTGGGGGGGCCGAGGGCGGATAGACGATCGTTTCACCGCGCTCTACGCGGGCATGGCCCTGGTATACGTACCAGGTGTTTAATCCATTGATTTCGTCTTTGACATACTTAACCGTAAAGCGAATGTGGCCGTTAAACGACCCCTGGGCATTGGCAAAGGCATAGGCGCTTAGGGGCAGCGTTGTACCTGGTATGGCGACGGCCTGCTCGGTTGGGCTCAGTTGGCTACTGTCAACCGGGCGACGCTTAAACAACGTATTGGCGGTGATCCGCAGCACAAAGGCGTTGGGGTCAGGGCGGGGATACACCACATCGCTGTCGAGGGTGATAAAGGCGTGAGGGGTATACACAAACCAGGTGCTGAGCCCATTCACAAAGTCTTCGCTGCTGCGAATGGCGAATTTAATATGGTTGTTAAAGTTGCCCTGGCTATCGGCAAAGGCGTAGGACTGTAGGGTAAAGGTTCGCCCTCGCGATACGGCGACGGTGGCGCTATCGTCTAGCAAGGTAGAATCGAGCGGGCGACGCTTGAGTAAGGTGCCGGTATTGATCCACAGCACAAGGATAGCCTTCTGCTCTTCGTGGGGGTAGACCACTACCCCGTCAGCCTCGACTTGGACATCTTTACCGGGCACAAACCAGGTGTTGAAGCCGCCTAGGGTGCGATCGCGGAGGGCCACCTTAACATGGCCATTGAACCCGCCGTCAATGTCGGCATAGGCGTAGGACTGTAGGGGGTAGGCTTTACCTGCCGGAACTGCGACCTGTTCATTGGCTTCTAGCTGCGACGGTGGCTCGGGCCTGAGGACAAAAACCGTGGGTCGATTGACTCGTAAGACTTGATTCACCCTGTAATCCCCTACTCTCGCCACGGCCTATCATATAGCACCCTTTTTTGCCCCCATCACATCCTCCTTGCGGTAGGGGTGCAGCACGGATGTCATCGACTGGCCTAAACGGCCCAGGGTTCCAGAAAGGGCGGGGCTAGTTAACCGGGTCAGCCTAAGTATCTGGGCCTCAAAAGCCTGCCCTACGTCCTTGCCCACTGAATTTAGGTAATTTATTAATAGTCTTCTCCCCTATGCTGGGAGAAACCCCTGACCGTTTCCGCTGGCTGTTCTTCTCCCTGCCCATGACTTCTGTATTACGCCTCAAGGCCAAACTTCCCACGCCCCTAGTTGCCCTGGCTGATCTGGCCTACGACTACTGGTGGAGCTGGACGGAGGAACGGATATCGCTGTTTAGCACGATCGATCCGGTGCGGTGGCAGGCCTGTGGCCATAACCCCGTGGCGCTGCTAGAGGCGGTGCCCCTCGAGCGTCTCTGGCAAGTGGCCGAAGACCCTTACTACCTCAACCGCCTGCGGCATTTGACCAGCCAGTTTGAGGCCTACCATCGCGACGGGCGAGCCCCGACTCAGGGCGGGCATCGTGCCTCCTGGGCCAGCCAGGTGGCCCCCCAGCTCAGCTCCGATCGCCCGGTGGCTTACTTTTGTATTGAGTTTGGCCTACACGAGTCACTGCCCCTCTACGCGGGCGGGCTGGGGGTGCTGGCGGGCGACAGCCTCAAGTCGGCCTCAGATCTGGGGGTGCCCATGGTGGGCATGGGGCTGCTCTACCGTCAGGGCTACTTTCATCAGCAGCTCAACCGCAGCGGCTGGCAAGAAGAACACCACGCCCACTGCGAGGTCAACCACCTGCCCATGGAGCTGGTGCGGGACGAGTTTGGGCAGGCGGTAACGATTAAGCTCGATATTCGCCAGCGGCCCGTGCGGGTGCAGGTATGGCGGGTGCAGGTGGGGCGATCGCAGCTCTACCTACTCGACACCGACCGCAGCGACAACGACCCGCTCGATCGCCGCATTACCAGCCAGCTCTACGGCGGCAATCCCGAAACTCGTTTGGCCCAGGCTCTGGTACTGGGCATTGGCGGCGTGCGCATGCTTTACGCCCTCGATATCGAGCCGATGGTGTACCATCTCAATGGCAGCCACGGTGCCTTTGGGCTGTTGGAGGTAGCTCAGCGCGACCTGCGCTACAGCGAGGCCGACTTTGGCGCGATCGCAGCCCAGGTGCGCCAGCGCAGTGTATTTACCACCCATTCCCCCGTGTCGGCGGCCAGCAATGTCTTTGCCGCCGACTTGATCGAGTCGTTTTTGGGCGGCTACTGGCCCCACCTGGGTCTGTCGCGGGAAGATTTTTTGGCCCTGGGCAACCGCCGCCCCGACGACCCCTGGGATTTATTTTCGATGACGGTCCTGGCCCTGCGACTGAGCGGACGGGCCAATGGTGTCAGTACCCGCCACGGCCAAATTTGTCGGGAGATGTGGCAGGCCCTCTATCCCGATTGTGCGGTGGAGCAAGTGCCGATTGGGGCAATTACCAACGGCGTCCATGCTGGCACCTGGATCGCGCCGCTGATGGGCGATCTCTACCGCCAGTACCTGGGCTACGACGACCCTACTCCGGTCAGCGAACCCAGCCGCTGGTCTAGAATCGATGCCATTCCCGACGATCAGCTGTGGCAGCGACACAGCCTGCTCAAAGAGCGGCTGATTGCCTATACCCGCGATCGCGTCCGCACCGCCCGCCACAGCCGGGGCGAAGCCGCCGACGAAATTACCGCCGTCGATCGCCTGCTCGACCCCAACGTACTCACCTTGGGCTTTGGCCGCCGGTTTAGCCCCTACAAGCGCGGCGAGCTGCTGTTTAGCGACCTGCATCGGGCGATTCGCATTTTGGCCCACCCCCGCCGCCCGATTCAAATTGTGTTTGCGGGCAAGGCCAGCCCCACCGATGACGAGGGCAAGCGCATTATTCAGCGGCTGATGGAGTGGTGCCGCCACCCGGCCCTGCGCGATCGCGTCGCCTTTATCGAAGACTACGACATGGCCGTGGCCAAGCTGCTGCTGGCCGGAGTCGACCTGTGGCTCAATCACCCTCGCCGCCCTGAGGCCTCGGGCACCAGCGGCCAAAAGGTGGCCCTCAATGGCGGCCTCAACTTTTCCACCTTCGACGGCTGGTGGGCTGAGGCCTATCGGGCCGGAGGCGGGGGCCAGGTGGCCAACGGCTGGGTGATCGGCAAAGCCAACCCGGTCGCCGACCCCGACGTTCAAAACCAGCAGGATGCCGACTCGATCTATGACCTGCTAGAGCACCACATTGCGCCCCTGTACTACCAGCGCGACCGGGCTGGGCTGCCCCGCCAGTGGATTGCCATGATGAAAGCGTCGATTCAGTCCTGCGCCCCCCACTACAACAGCGATCGCATGGTGGCCGAGTACCTCACCCAGATGTACGTGCCCAGCCCTGAGCCCGCTGCGGTCAATGTGTCCTAGGGAGCTGTGACCATGACCCTCTGGCAGGCCGATCTGCACCGCCCGCCCCTGGCCAGCGACAGTGGCACACCCCTCTGGGAAATTTTGCTGTGCCGCGACGATTTCAGCTTTAGCTACGGGGCCACAGCACCCCAGGCGGCGGTCACCAAAGCCTGGGTAACTGAGCAAATCACCCAGGCAATTCACAAAGCCGGTGGGGCTCCTAGCCAGATCCAGGTGTTTCGGCCCCAGGCCCTGTCGCTGCTCACCACCGCCTGCGAGCCGCTAGAGATTGCCGTGGTACCCACCCGCCACACCCCCGCCCTGCACCAGTGGCTACGGCAGCGGGCTAAGTGGTACCCCACCCAGCCCAACGCCATCCCCATTGCCTACAATCCGCTGCACATTGAGTCGCCGCCCCCAGTACCTCTGCCCGAGCACCTGTGGGGAAACCGCTGGGGCTTTACCGCCCTGGCGGCCTACGACTTTGAGCAAACCCTACCCCACGAACCCATTCCCCTGCGCCATCTGCCCGACCATCTGATGCCAGCCCGCCTGGGGCTGGCCAGCACGACCCCCATTCCTGGCGTCGTAGTCGATGCCGGACGGCAGGCGATGGCTCTGGCCCAGTGGATTCAGTCCAAAGTCCCCGCCGGGTTGAGCTATGTGAGGGGGGAACCCAACGGGCTAATTTTAGAGGCTGGACTGAGCGATCGCTGGGTCTTCACCACCTTCGACGATGCCGACGTAGCCAGCGCCGGTCAGCGGTTTGAGCAGCGCAAGCAGGCCAGCCAGGGGCTCCACTTTCTGCTGGTGCGCCCCGACGACTCGGGTATGACCACCACCGGCCTCTGGCTGCTACAGCCGTTGCCCACACCGGAGCCCGGTTAGGATCTCAGCCAACAACTACTTGGCAAAGACAGTAACCAGCGTATCCACGTTGACCGTTTCTGCTCAAAACAAGGCCGCGTGGTCAACCATCCCTTAAATCACTCTTAGGTCTCATCCCGATTTTAGGTTTGTGGTCGAAAATCAGCCTCAAACCCCTGCGTACTAAAAGTTAGGCCCCCATTTATGGATTTTCTCCTGACCGTCGAACCCCTGCTAGAGGATCCGTCTCTGCTGCTGGAGGATCCTGCCATCGAGGAGCATTTGCGCCAGTTTTGCCTGGTGCTGTCGGTGTCGCTGGGGGTCGCTACCCTGTCGCGGGTGTTTAGCCTGCTGCGCAACATTCCCTACACCCTGCTGCTGCTGCTGGTGGGCCTGGGCCTAGCGGTGCTGGACGTACGGCTGATCAACCTGTCGCCCCAGCTAATTTTGTTTATCTTTCTGCCACCGCTGCTGTTTGAGGCCGCCTGGAACCTGAACTGGAAAAGCTTGAAGCAGTACGCCGTACCTGTGGTGCTCTACGCCATTGTGGGGGTGATTATCTGCGTTGGCAGCCTGGTGTGGGGTTTGCAGACCTTCGCTGGGGCATCCCTGGCGACGGCCCTGCTGGTGGGGGCCAGCCTGTCGGCCACGGACCCGGTGTCGGTGGTGGCCCTGTTCCGCGAGCTGGGGGTCGAAAAAAAGCTCACCACCGTGATGGAGGGCGAGAGCCTGTTTAACGACGGCGTGGCGGTGGTCGCCTTCAACCTGGTGCTGGGCATTGCCCTGGGCCTGGAGCAGTTCGATGTCTCGGTGACGATAGCCCGCTTTTTGGTGTTTGCCGGGGTGGGCATCAGCATTGGCGGACTGATTGGCTTTGGCCTGTCGTTTTTGACCCAGCGGTTCGACATTCCCCTGGTGGAGCAGTCGCTGACCCTGGTATCGGCCTACGGCACCTACCTGGTGGCTGAAGAACTGGGCGGCTCCGGCGTGATCGCGGTGGTGACCACGGGGCTGATCTTAGGCAACTTTGGCTCGCGCATCGGCATGAACCCCCGCACCCGGCTGGTGGTGTCGGAGTTTTGGGAGTTTGTGTCGTTCTTTATCAACTCGATTGTGTTTTTGCTGATTGGCGACCAGGCCAACTTCTACGGTTTAGTGAACGAGCTGGACAAAATTGCGATCGCGATCGTGATCATGATGATCGCCCGCGCCATCAGCGTCTACGGGCTGGGCTACATCAGCAACGCCGTCACCGGCCCCGCAATGGATTTGCCTGTCAAAGGACAAACCATTTTGTGGTGGGGCGGCCTACGCGGATCGGTCTCGGTGGCCCTGGCCCTGAGCGTGCCGACGGTACTGGGCGATCGCCAGGAGATCATCTCGATCGTGTTTGGGGTGATGCTGTTTACCCTGCTGGTGCAGGGCCTGACCACCAAACCACTGCTAGAGTATCTGGGCCTGCTGGGCGACCAACCCCTGCGGCTAGAGTACAGCCAAATGACCGCTCACCGTGTTGCCCTCACCCGCGTCATGCAGCGCTTGGA
>JBARVK010000551.1:0-11060 GCA_049646225.1 Nodosilinea sp. | reverse complement strand
TTCAGTACGCTCTAGCCATTGACTCAGGGTAGACGATAGACTCATGACAACTTTTGGTTTGGGTACAGGGGCTATTGTCCCTTACCCAATTTTCTTTTGCAGGCTCCCCTAACCCCTGGCTGCGCCCTCCCTATACTTCCGCCTCAGCGTACTAGCGCAGGAGCTGCTTCACCGTGCTGATCATATCGGCTGGGCGAAAGGGCTTGGTGATGTAGGCATCGGCCCCCTGCTTCATGCCCCAGTAGCGGTCAAACTCTTCGGCCTTGCTAGAGCAAATAATGACAGGAATATTTTGGGTGGCCGCCGTGTTTTTAATCCAGCGGCAAAGTTCGTAGCCGTTCATATTGGGCATGACAATGTCAAGCACCACCAGGTCTGGGAGGGTAGCCTGGATCATTTCCTGGGCTTCTACACCATCTTTGGCTTCTACTACCGTTAGGCCAGTTTTGAGCAGCAGCCCAGCAATCATTTCTCGCAGGGTTGAGCTGTCATCGACAATTAATACTGTACTCATTCTGATGCCTCGCTGACGGTAAGTAGACCGCCCATTGCTCCGTAGCTATTATGGCCAATTTGAGCGGACTCTAACACGTTTTTGGAACTTATGGTACGGCTCAGATGGCGGTAGAGGGCATGACGTCGATAGGCTGAAAATAGCGATGCTGTCTAGTTTAGCTAACCATGCCGCTCAAGCCCTTGCCCGATCGGAGCAGCCCCGCTGCCCCCGGAAGATAGCCTACCGCAGGGAAAATTTGCGCACCGCTAGCAAACTGCCGATCAGCCCTACTAGGGTGCCCAACCCCAGCAGCGACGCCGGCAGCAAAATCAGCTGTCGGGGCGTGAGCGTCAGCCCCTGCACCACAAACTGAATAAAGTCGGCCTGCTGGGTAGCCAGCTCCGTCAAAAAGCGCTGTACGGTAAACAGCAGCCCCAGGCCACTGTTGCCCCAGCTAGGCCGAAGGCGGCCCCCTGTAAGATAAACGGTAGGTAAATCCAGATTCGGGTGGCCCCCACCAGTTGCATGACCTCAATTTCGCGGCGGCGGGCCAGCACAATGAGGCGAATGGTGGTGGTAATGACGGCGGTTGCGGTGAGGGTCAGAATGGTAATTACAAAGAGGCTTGCCCACTTGAGGCCGTCGTTAAGCTGAGCCAGGCGGGTGACGGCTTCGTCGACATAGCGCACTTCGTCGATGCCGTCGAGGGCCTGAAGCTGGGACGCGATCGCCGGTACCGACTCAGAATCTTTAGCCTTCACCTTCAGCTCATCCACCAGGGGGTTGCCCTTAAGCTGGTCGGTGGCCCCGGTAATATCCGACAGGCCCATATCGGCCACTAGGTTGGCCCAGGCCGATTCTTTAGTCACCGGGGTAACCGCCACTACATCGGGGAAAGCTTCGACGACAGGCTTTAGATCGCTGGCTTGAAAGCCGCTTTGCAGGTAGGCCGACACCTCTAGCTGGCTGCCAAACTGGTTGAGCAACCGCTCTAGCTGCCAGGTCGACTGTAGGCTAATGCCAAATAAAAACAGCAGTACGGTAATGGTGCTAATCGCCGCCCAATTCATCCAGCCGCCGCGCCGCAGGCCCAGCAGGGTTTCGCGCAGCAGGTAGTCAAATTTCGTCAATAGCTTAAACATAGGCACCCCTGCCTGGGTAAGTTGGGCTGATACTAGCAGACGTGGGGGTTAACGCTTCGCTCAAACGCTAACTGTGGTGCTAAAGCTGATCTAAACAGAGCACCAATGACGGCATCGTACAAACTATGTCTAGAATCGCTCTGTGTCAAGGGGAATTCTTGATTCTCAACCTATTTGACCTCTGTAAGCTAGCCTGGGATGGCTTACAGAGTGATGGCCAGTGCGCCGCTCAGTGACCCGGAGGAGGGTACCCATGGCAGAAATCAGCGACCCGCCCGATCGCCAGGCTGTGATTGACTATGCCCTCAGGCTGGGGTTTGACCTGGTCGGTATTGTGGCTATAGACGAATCTCCCAGCAGCCCAGAAGGGGCTGCGGTGGGGCACCTACAGCGCTGGCTGGCCCAGGGCTATCAGGCCGATATGGCCTGGATGGATAACCCCAGGCGTCAGGATATTCGCCAGGTGCTGCCCGGGGCGCGATCGCTGATTTGCGTTGCCCTCAACTACTACACTCCCCATCGCCATTCCGATGACCCCAGCCACGGCAAAATCTCCCGCTACGCCTGGGGCCGTGACTACCACCGCGTTTTGCAAAAGCGGCTGAAGCCCCTAGCCGACTGGGTTATCGCCTCGGGCCACAGCGCCCGCTACTACGCCGATACTGGCCCGGTGCAGGACAAAGCCTGGGCCCAGCAGGCAGGGTTAGGCTGGGTGGCTAAAAACGGCAACGTGATTACCCGGCAGTATGGGTCCTGGGTCTTTTTAGGCGAACTGGTCACCACTCTGGAACTGACCCCCAACCGGCCTCACACGTCCCACTGCGGCACCTGCACCCGCTGCCTGGAGGCCTGCCCCACTGGGGCGATCGCCCAACCCTATGTGGTCGATGCCAACCGCTGTATTGCCTACCACACCATTGAAAACCGAGCCGAAACCCTGCCGGAAACCGTTGCCCCTCACCTGCATAACTGGGTAGCTGGCTGCGACATCTGCCAAGATGTCTGCCCCTGGAACCAGCGCTTTGCCCAACCCACCACCGTCGATGACTTTCAGCCCTACCCCGAAAACCTGGCCCCAAAGCTGACGGAGTTAGCTACCCTATCAGAAGCCCAGTGGGATCATCGGTTTCGAGCCTCGGCCCTGCGGCGAATTAAGCCTGCTATGTGGCGGCGTAACGCCCAGACAGCCCAGCAGAATCCCCCCGGCTGATTCTCAACGGTCATAACCGACGTACACTCTATATATTTGCTGCTCACTCTATAAATGCTGCTGTGCTAAAACGCCTTTCTCTGCTGCCGTTGCTAACCTTCTGCGGACTGCTGGCTCCCACCCTGCCCGCTCAGGCCCAGGCCCTTACGCCCTATGTGCTGCCCCTCGACTACGATCTGATGATCGAGCAGGGGCTGTTTTTGGCCAACGAGGCCCAGCAACTAGCCGAGTTTCAGCAGTTTGGTAGAGCCCTGGCCCTGGCTCAGCTCGCGTCCCAGCTTGCCCCCAACGATGGACAAGTACTGGCCCTGCTGGGTGGTCTTTACCTACAAAATAGTGAGATCGATAAAGCGCTGCCCCTGCTCGATCGCGCCCAGAGCCTGCTGCCCGATAACCCGCGAGTGTTGTTTGCCCTGGGTTCAGCGTACCTACAGCAAGACGATCCTCGGCGCGCCGCTGGCTATCTAGAGCAAGGGCTAGTGCTAGAACCCAACAACCCCAGCGCCTTATTTGACCTGGGCAATGCTTACTTTAAGCTCGGTCAGTACCCAGAAGCGATCGCGACCTTTGAGCGATCGGTGGCGGCCGAGCCTGCCTTCTGGCCCTCGGTGAACAATATTGGCCTGGTGCTCTACGAGCAGGGCAACACCCAAAAGGCTGTGGAGTACTGGCAGTCAAGTCTGGAGCTGTCTGCCAACGAGCCCGAACCCAAGCTGGCGATCGCGGTGGCTCTGCATGCCCAAGAAAATTGCAGCATTCCGGTCATCAGGGCTAGCAACACCGTCTGTCAAGAAGCCGTGCGCCTCGGCACTGAGGCCCTAGAGCAGGACAGTCGCTACGCCGATGTCGAGTTTCTCCGCACCAACCTCTGGGGCGACCAACTGATCGACTCTACCAGCGCTTTCTTCAACCTACCCGACATCAAGACGTTGCTGAGTGAGCTGTAGCCGAAGGTGCATCTTACGTAGCAACGGGTTGTTGCCGTTAACGGTGACGGCCGTTATTTAGTGCCCGTGACACTGACTTAATCTGGATGGCTCCAGCATCCTTGGTACGGAGAGGGTGGGATTCGAACCCACGGTGCTTGCGCACACCCGATTTCAAGTCGGGCGCATTCGACCACTCTGCCACCTCTCCAGGGGAAAATTACTGCCTCTGCGGCAGGGCTTCTAATCTGTTATATCACTCCGCTGGCTCGACTTGAAGGCCAATCTGGTTGCCTATGGGTTCACCTCCTGCCCGCTGGCGATGTGCCAGACAATTCACAGGCACAAGGCCGGTCTCTAAAGCAAAGGCTCTTCGTCACAATGTTTCACATTAATCACGCTTGTCTTTGGAGCCACAGCGCTACTGGCCTCTAGCCCTCAGCGGCTCGCTGGTAGCCATGTCATGTCGGCCTATTACTTAACGCTATGAGTCAATCCATGTTCTCGACCTGGCCTGTTTCCCTTAGTACTCCTAAGTCTGCTGTCAAGCCTGAACAGTTGACCAGCACAGAACTGGTAGCCCTTTGCCAGCAAAGACTACGGCCCGAGCGAACCATGTTTGCCGAACTTCTGCGCCGTTACCAAAGTCATGTCGATAAGCTGCTCTACCACCTGGCCCCCGACTGGCCCGATCGGGCTGACTTGGCCCAGGAAGTGTGGATTCGGGTGTACCGCAATATGCGTCGCTTGAATGACCCCGCCAAATTCAAAGGCTGGCTAGGACGCATTACGACCAACCTGTTCTACGACGAACTGCGGCGGCGCAAGCGTAATCGGGCCACCCTCTCCCTCGACGCCCCGCTAAATTTAGAAGATGGCACTATTGACTGGGATGTCCCTGCCAATGCCCCTGGTCCCGTCGATGCGATGATGACGCGGGAGTTTTACGATCAGCTGCATCGCGCCATTGCCGACTTACCTGAGGTATTCCGCACCACTATTGTGCTGCGGGAGATTCAAGGGCTCTCTTACGAAGAAATTGCCGATTTAACTGAGGTGTCACTCGGTACCGTCAAGTCTCGTATCGCCCGGGCTCGTCAGCGGCTGCAGGCTGATTTACAGCCCTACTTAGGCCACTAAACCGACCCGCAAGCGTGACCTGTGCAGGGTGCTCTGCCAATGGCTTGGCAAGCAAAATATTGTGCGGCGATTCGTCCTTGGTCCGTACAGCGATCGCGCCTTTAAGAAGTCTTTGTAACCTCTACCCAAGGATTTATGGTTTGCCGATTATAAATACTCCTGAGAGGTTACCGATTTTAGGGTGTTGGCATTATGATCAGTACCGGCAGTAAAAACACGGTTTGACCCGTGCCGTGGGTCAACGGGGGCCTTAGAGCCCGATCGCTGCCTTGGTCGTTGTTTAGTTGCTTATTTCAGGTGTTGTTTTTGGTATGACTACCTCTCCTTACACGCCTAATCATGTTCAGACGTCGTCATTTCAGGGAGTGAGTCCCGCTCGGGCTCTGAACTCAGCGGCATCTTGTTGTCACGACTTAGACGCTACTAAGCGCGATCGCTTTGAGTTGCTGAGCGCTTACCTAGATGGTGAGGTTTCTCCCGAGGAGCGCCAGCAGGTGCTGTGCTGGATTCAGCACGACGACGGAGCTCGTAATCTCTACCATCGGCTGCTGGCCCTGCGTCAGGGAATGCGCAGCCAAACTACCACTCCAGACTGCGGCACAGAGGCAACCCTGGTGGGGGTGTTTCACTGCCTCAATCACCGGCTGAGGCTAGTCACTATGGCTAGCGCCGGGGTAGCTGCCATTAGTGTTATCAATCTTTTGTCTGGGGCTGGTATGGGCACCCCGGCCTGGCGCATGGCTACTGTTGCCCAGCCTGAAGCATTAGAAATTGCCCTCGACCAGCCGGCGTTTCCTATTCCTGAAGCCACAGCGGTTATGTCTAATCACCTCCCTAGTCCTGCCGAGGTGGGAGGTCTGCCCATCGATTCCGAGTTATAGGGCGGCACATCGTTAAGGTCAACCATGCGATCAGCCTCGGCATCTACTAGACGTCGAGGCTGATCGCTGTATATCTCTCTATGGGGTTGGGCTGTTTCGGTATGGCCCTTGTTTACGGCTGCGCTGCGCCTGGCGATGGTGAGCTATAGCAGCTAAAACTTTTCTAGCTGGTCGAGGCGCAGCCAAATATTTGGGGTAGGGACTGCTCCAAATTTGACCAGGGCGTAATCGTCATTGGTTTCTAAAATTTCGCCCTTGGTTTCAAACAAATAGGGTGGAAACCGGGTATCGCTGGCGGTGGACTCCAGGCTGTTTTCGAGTTTTTCGCGCACGGCCCGCACTAGGTCGCCCCGCTTCAACGTTGCTGCCATAGATCTTTATGCTATCAACCTCAGCCCTACTGTACACGAAATTGACCTGTCACAGCCCCTTGATGGCGGCCATCTAGCGCTGACACTGAGGACAGTAGTGGGCCGATCGCCCCGCTAGCTTGAGGCGGCGGATTGGGGTAGTGCAGACCCGACAGGGTTCGCCGTCGCGATCGTAAACCCAGGCGACACCGCCGTAGTTGCCGTTGATGCCATAGATGTCTCGGTAGTCGCTAAAGGTGGTGCCCCCCGACTCAATACTGGTGGTGAGTACACTGCGAATGGCATTGTGCAGGCGTTTCATGCGCTGGGGGCCAATGCGATCGCTGGGGGTAAGCGGGCGCAAACCGCTCAAAAATAAGGCTTCGTCGGCGTAGATATTGCCAATACCTGCTACCAACGCCTGATCCAGCAGCGCATTCTTGATGGGGCGACGGCTGCGGGCTAGGCGCTGGCGCAGGTAGGCTACCGAGAAACTGTCGTCAAAGGGCTCTGGCCCTAGGGTGCGCAGCCCCGTCATAACGGCGTCGGGGGCAACTCCTGGGGGCACCCACCAGAGGCGGCCAAAGGTGCGTTGGTCAACGTAGCGCAGTTCGTGGTGTTCGCTTAGCCACAGACGCACCCGGCAGTGAGTTTGTACTGGGGTTTTGGGGTCAAGCCACAGCAGTTGGCCAGTCATCCGCAGGTGCACCCCCAGATAGCCGCCAGGGCTGCCGCTAGCCTGGGTCAGCTGACCCAGCAGGTACTTGCCTCGGCGCTGCCAGTCGTTCAGGGTTGATCCGATGATTCCTGCCAGAAACGCTGTTTCGGGAATGGGATAACCAATCGCCCTGGGAAGCAGTACCTCGCCCCCTTCTATCCGGTGACCGGGCGTGACTCGTGCCAGCCCCCGCCGCACAGTTTCAACTTCAGGTAGTTCTGGCACAGCCTCGCCCCGGGCCTCTGCCCCCATACGGTATGTCTGCACTATAGCAATGCCGGTGGGGTACGGGTAAGCACTGAGCTAAAGCAAAGGCCCGTGCCGAAGCACGGGCCCTGGAGTCACATCTACAGCTAGCCCAGTGAGGAGAGCCCGAGACTCAGCGCACTGGCATAACGATTCAACTTTGGGGTCAAATCTAGGCTTGAAAGCCTGGGAGGCCTTTTACTTAGCCGCCTTAGCCTTCTTGGGGGCCTCAACTTCCTGGAGCTCAGACAGCGCAAAGTTGTTGGTGTTAATACCGGCGTAATTTACCTTGTCAAAGCGAACTACCGCGGGGTATTTGATGCCGCTTTGGTCAATGGTGGCAACGGTACCGAGTTCCCGATACCAGTAAGACTCCTTGCGGAGAATGCGAACTTTAGAACCACGTTGAACCATGAACAATGCCCTCTTGAAACTTATTATTAATGGCAGCTTGCCCAGGCCAAATCTCAACCAAGGCTATGGAAGAAAGCCTATGGCCAAGCTTGGATCGGGGATTATTCCATGTCCACCAGATTACTACGAGACTTCCGGTCTCACGGCGGCCAGGGGTTTAAGTTTTATTGCAAGCAGAAAAGATGGATCCATCTCTCCCTGGGTGTTGTTGGGCTGCCCCTGTTTTGACATCCGAAAGACCGTGGGAGTCAGTCTAGCGGGCCTTACATAGGAGGGAGTCGATCGCCCGTAATTCTTTAGTGAAAAATTTGTTTACATTTCGAAACATTTGGGCACGTTAAACTAGCGCCCTTTTTCGCAGGAGATTTGCCACTATGCTCACCGACGTTGCGGCTCTGGTTCGAGTCACCGATGGCCGCTACGCCTCTGACGAGGAACTACGGTTTTTTCAGGCCTACTTGTCTACGGCAGGCACCCGACTACGGGCCTACCAAAAAATTCAGGCGGCCGAGCCGCAGATCATTGCTCAGGTGCTGGGGCGGCTGAAGGCCCAAAAGCCCGGACTCTTTCAGCTGGGTGGACAAGATTTGACCGCCAAGTGGCAGCGAGATACGGTCCGCGTCCTGCGCTACAGCGCCACAGCCTTGCTCATCGACGATGTCAAGCGGTTTGAAGAGACCCTGCTCATCTGGTTTCAGGCCGTTATGCGGGCGTTTGGTGCCCAAGAGGCCTGCGGACTCACCTATGCGGTGATGCAGCTGGTCATGACCCAATTTCTCGATGCCGAAGAGCTGAAATTATTTTTACCCATTCTCAAGCTGAATCAAAATACCCTTGGGCGAGAGTGATGGAGCGGGCCAGACGTGGTGAATCAGGCTGTGGGTAAGCTGTTACCTGCCCATTCTTTGCGCCCGGCCTACAGGAGTCGGTGCCCCGATCCTCTGTCTCCCAATCCTACTTATTAGCTCTGTCCGGAAGACCCTGCATTCCATCGTCAGGTTAGCCATCGGCGCAAATTGCCTTGGGAATTGAATCGTTCCCTGGGCGATTTGTGTTAGCAGAATTACTACGTTTTGTATCCGTCTGAGAGCCCTGGCGATCGCTCTAAAGCCCGCCATCCTCTGTTCTTTGGCCGTAGTTGAGGGTCGCCTTGAGTCGCCTTTTCATCCCAGCGCTGTTAATTCTACGCAGGCCTGGGCACATTACACCTATCACTGAAAACAGTCTTACAAGGCTCGTTCAATCATGGTTATGACCACAGAGACCGCCCACCGTCTGCACCAAAAATTTCCTCAGAAGCACAACCACTATGCCCTGCGGGATTTTTTCCAATTTAATGGTGATTACGGCACCATTACCGACTGGAACGACTCCCGCAATTTGTTGACCAGCGAAGACTTTATTATTGGTCTGCTGGAGGGGTTGCAGGAAGAAGTTGGCGATGCCTCGTCGGCCATTATGTATACCGTCGGGCTGGAGTGGGGCAAAATTGACTCGCTTCAGTTTGAAACCTGGTTTGAGCGCGAATTTGCCATGAGCCCCCGCCGGGCCAACCTCATGTTTTTGCTCGAGACCTGGTGGTGGCCCTACATTTCTCAAGGCTGGGGCCGTTGGGAGGTGGATATGAGCGATCGCAAGCAGGGCTTTATGTTTATCAACCTGTTTGACTCCGCTGTGGCGCGCACGTTGGGCGATGTTGGCAAGCCGGTCTGTCACCTGTATGCCGGATTATTTGCCGGATTTTTTACCGAGATGGTGCGTAAGCAGCTGAGCTGCATTGAAATTCAGTGCTACTCCATGGGTGAGACCTACTGCAAGTTTTTGCTGGGAGGGCGCGAGCGCATTGATGCCGCTGCCTTCTGGATGAACGAAGGGGCCAACGCCCGCGACATTGAGAAGCGGCTGCGGGCCGGGGAAGGTGGCCAATGAGCGCGTTTTCCTTCGATTCGATGGCTGGGTCTGAGGCCCCCCAACCCTGGCTCAAAGAAACGGTACAGACTTTCTTTGAGGCTGTCGCTTGGGATGGCCGAGTGGCCCTCGCGGCCCCTGGTCTACGCAGCCCGGCCCAGACAGAATCGACCATGATGATGACGGTCGGTGCATTCTTTGAAAACATTGCCTGGGACGGTCAGCCCACCATTGGGGTTCCTATTGCGCCCCTTGAAGCCGCCCCCGCTACCCCGGTGGCCTCTGACAGTGAGTTAACCCTTGACGGGTTCTCCGACTTGTTTGGTTAACCTTCTGTTTGGACAGGACGGGCCTTTGAGACCTGTCACCCGGGTTGATACCCCAACCCACCCTGCCCCACCAATCCAGAGGATTTTGACATGACCTTTAAGCTCGACGCTCTATTTGACTCGCCCGATAAGCAGTACCTCGATGCTAACGATCTCAGCACCCTGAGTCAGTACGTCAGCTCGATTCCAGAACGCATGGCGGTCTACCGCACCCTGCGCGATCAGGAAATTGCCATTATGCAGCCCATTGCCGATGCCTTAGAGCAGCGGGCTGGCCACCCGGAAGCCATGGTTGAGCGCAGCGTACGCAACGGCCTGATGGTGCTGCGCTACGCCGCCATGGCCATGCTGCTCGACGACGAGGGCTTTGTGGACGATCGGTTGCAGGGTTGGCTGCCTGAGATGGTTAAAGCCTACGAAACCCAGGCCGCCGACCAGATGCTGTTTCAGCTTTTGCAGCAGCAGCTGGGCAAGGTGTTTTCGCCGGCTCAGCTCGGTCTTCTCAAGCCTAGTCTTGAGAAGGCACAAAGCCTGATGCTCAATACTCGCGAGACCGTGACTCTGGCTGGGTTGCTCTAGAGGTTACTCAGACTAACGGTTTAGCGTTTGGGGGTTGCCCCTGCCCCGCTTCGGCGGGTCTGACCACCATCACCACTCTCCTGTGAAGGACGTTTTCCATGGTTTCTGTTGCCGATTTACTCACCGATGGCCGGCTACCCGGCAACTATTTTGCTCAGGATCTGTACGTGCGGGGGTCGACCGAACTCGGTCTGCTCGAAAACCGCCGGGGCGATCGCCTTTTGGCTATTCCTGACTCGCTGCTCCAGGCCATTTATGCGGGGTTAGAAAAAGAAACCGGCCAGGCCTCGGGGCTGGTGCTCTACAACTGTGGGCGCTGGTGGGGCAAAAACTTCTACGCCCGCTTTTGTGAAGAGCTGGCCGACTACTATAAACAACCCCTGGCCAACCTGGCGATGGCCGAGTTTTTGCAGTCGCTACAACAGTGCTGGAAAACCCATGGCTGGGGCCAAATTCATCTCGATATTGCCTACCGCGATCGCGGCTTTTTGGGGGTAGAAATTTGGCACTCGCCCTTCACCGCAGCCGCGCCCCAGGGCCAAAACCCCTCGGGTGATCTAGAACGCGGCATTCTAGAAATTTTCTTTACTCAGCTGACGGGGCGTGAGTTGCGCTGCGCCCAAACTAGCTGTACTGCCAAGGGTGATGACTGCAACCGCTTTATCTTGGGCCTAGACAAGCGGCTGACCCCGGTCGACGGCCTTGTAGCCAATGGTCAGGC
>JBARVK010000550.1:0-3029 GCA_049646225.1 Nodosilinea sp. | reverse complement strand
TACAACAGCCACCGGCAGCGACAGCAAAAAATTCCGCAAAATTTGCAGGCCCGACTCGGTGAGAATGCTCTCGGGGTGAAACTGCACCCCCTGAATGTGGGGATACTCGCGGTGCTGTACGCCCATGATGGTGCCGTCTTCCACCCAGGCGGTGATGTCCAGCACCTCGGGACAGGTGGCGCGATCGATCACCAGGCTGTGGTAACGGGTAGCCAGAAAGGGATTTTCCAGGCCCGCAAACACGCCTTGCCCGGTGTGGAAGACCGGAGAGGTTTTGCCGTGCATGAGTTCGGCGGCGCGCACCACGTTGCCGCCAAACACCTGACCCATGCTCTGGTGGCCCAGGCACACGCCCAGGATAGGTACCGTGGGGCCAAGTTTCTCGATGATTTCTAAGGAAACGCCGGAGTCATCGGGGGTGCCGGGGCCAGGGGAAATCACAATGCCGTCAGGTTTGAGCGCGGCAATCTGCTCAACGGTAATTTCGTCATTGCGAAACACCCGCAGGTCGCGGGCCACCGGCAGGTCAGCCCCGAGTTCGCCCAGGTACTGCACCAGGTTGTAGGTAAAGCTGTCGTAGTTGTCGATGACTAAAATCATGGATCGCAGGCCAAATGAGGTCTAGAGAAGCTGGAGCTGAATCAGCTGCCACAGGGGCGGCAGCAGCAGGCAGGCGGCTACCGATACCGAAATCAGCGCTGAAATCAGCACGGCGGCGGCGGCGCAGTCTTTGGCGATCTTCGCCAGTTCGTGGTAGGTCTGCTGCACGGTGAGGTCAACCACCGATTCCAGCGCCGTATTGATCAGTTCTAGCGTAAGCACGACGCCGCAGGTCAGGATAATCACCGCCAGCTCGACTCGGACCAGGTGCAGGGCGATCGCCAGACCCACCGCCAGGCTGCCCACCACCACATGAATGCGAAAATTGCGCTGGGTGCGAAAGGCGTAGGCTACTCCTTGCCAGGCGTACTTAAAGCTGACCAGCAGATTGGTGGCCACGCGCCAGGAGAGCGATCGGCTAACCCCATCGAGGTTGCCCTCGGGCACCGGCACCACCGACTCAGAATTTTCGCTATACAGGGTCATAGAGATATATAGATTGAGGCGATTGGGCAATAGGCCCTTATACCCTACCGTGGAGAACGAATCAGGGCTAATTTAGCCTACTTTTTCAGACGTTAACCCAGCGGCGGCGAGTAATTCGCTCTGTTTGTCTAGCATAGCGACCAGGCTGGGCTCGTCGGGATGATCCCAGCCGAGCAGGTGCAAAAAACCGTGGGCGGCAAGCCAGGCGGTCTCCCACCGCAGCGAGTGGCCCGCCTCAGCGGCCTGGCGGGTGGCGGTATCGAGCGAAATAATAATGTCGCCCAGGTACAGGGGCTCGCTGTCCAGCAGCTCGTCCAGGGGCGGAAAGTCAGTTTCTAGGGCCGCGAAGGAAAGTACATCGGTAGGCCCATCGAGCTGACGGAACTGCCGGTTGAGGGCGGCAATTTCAGCGTCGGTAGTCAGCTTGAGTGCCAGTTCGTAGGCCCCAATCGGGGATCCTTCCAGCGCCATCTGCTGGCCCCACTGGGTGAACCAGCGCTCCCACTCGGCGGTGGCGACCACATCAGCGCTGGGGTGATCGGTTTCTAGGGCCACCTCAAGGGTTGGCAGAGAAGAGGTTGGGGTGGTCATCGGCTAACGGGTCAGGTAGGCTAGGCCGACCAGCAGCGTCAGCAGCGCGGTTACGGTGAGAGAGAAGTGAAACAGCGACTTGCCGCCCTTTTTAACCATGTTGCGCATGGCCAGTTTGACAAAGCTGGGGGGCGCTTTGGCCGAACCCGGCGTCAGCTGATCGGGGGTGGCGGTGTCTAGGGTTGATTGGTCCTGGCTCATCGGGAACACTCCAAGGCTAAATAGCTTTAATGTACTGGTTTTTGGGAGGCGATGGCGTCAGGGCGATCGCTCAAAAACTGCCTCTATGGTCGCTTGAGCAAACGCTTACTTACTGGCTACGCATCGCTTACGGCTTAGACCGTCTGCTCCTGAAGCACCTGATTTTCTTGGCGTAGATACGCCTGAATAAAGGCTTCCAGCTCCCCAGACATGACGTCATCGATCGCGGTGGTTTCTACCCCCGTGCGCAGGTCTTTGACCATTTGGTAGGGGTGGAACACGTAGTTGCGAATTTGCGCTCCCCAGCTGGCTTCAACCATGTCACCGCGAATTTCGGCGATCGCCTGGGTCTGCTGCTCCTGGGCAATAATCATCAGTTTGGCCGTGAGAATGGCCATCGCCTTTTCTCGGTTTTGCAGCTGCGATCGCTCTTGGGTACAGCGCACCGAGATGCCCGTAGGCAGGTGGGTAATGCGCACGGCAGTCTCTACCTTGTTAACGTTTTGGCCGCCGGCACCTCCCGATCGCGAGGTTTTGATCTCCAAGTCTTTTTCGGGAATTTCCAGCTCAATGGTCTGGTCGAGGATGGGCATGACCTCGACCCCGGCAAAGCTGGTCTGGCGCTTGCCATTGGCGTTAAACGGCGAGATTCGCACCAGGCGATGGGTGCCCTTTTCTGACTTCAGGTAGCCGTAGGCGTAGCGGCCCGTAATTTCCAGGGTGGCCGACTTCAGCCCCGCCTCTTCCCCCTCCGACATCTCCACCAAATGGGCTTTAAAGCCATTTTGCTCGGCCCAGCGAGTGTACATGCGCAGCAGCATCTCGGCCCAGTCCTGGGCATCGGTACCCCCGGCTCCAGCATTGATGGCCAAGACCGCTCCTTTTTTGTCGTAGGGGCCTGCCAATAGCTGCTGTAGCTCCCACTGGTCGAGTTCCTGGCTGAGGCGAGTGACGGTGCTGTGGGCTTCCTGAAAGAGGGCTTCGTCGTTGTCTTCTTGCAGCAGTTCGAGGATGGCGGCGGTATCGTCAAGGCTGGTTTGCCAGGTGGTGAGCTGGCTGAGATTGGCTTTGTAGTCGCTCAGCTCTTGGAGGGTATCTTGAGCCTTGCTCTGGTCATCCCAAAAGTCAGGCTGAGCCGCGATCTGCTCTAG